>JAJZKY010000103.1:0-4835 GCA_021803885.1 Planctomycetota bacterium | reverse complement strand
CTAGATTGAGCGTTGCCAGCATGCGCATGCGCTGGTACTGCATGCTCTCAAAGCCGGTCTGAATGTCTCCCGACCATTCTGCGTAACCGTAGCGCTGCGCTCCGAGGTAGAAGTTACGATTGATCGACCAGACGCGCAGATCGGAGTACGCTCGTTGACCGTCGTAGAGCATCCGTCCCATGTTCAGGAACTGGAAGTTATTGAAATAAAAATTGTGGCCGTTGGGAGATCCTGTCCAATCCGCCTCGTCGTTCCACCAGCCAATCATGCCGGCATCGAAGGACGGCTCAAGATGCTTCCAATACCAGGAACGCGTCTCGGATTTTGAAAAATCCAGGTCTCTTTGTGGCCGTTCGGAATCCAGTTCTTTAGGTTCTTCGGGATACCACAATCCGTGTGCTTCCGCATATGCGGCCGCGTCGTCCATTTCGGTAGCGCTGTCCGGCTTGTAAACAAAAATTCTAGGCTTCAGGATGCCGACGAGCTTTATGCCTTCGGCCCTCATCTCTCTTGCGAAGACCCCGCTAGCTCCATCTGGAAATTTGTCTGGAGCGACATTCCCGGGTGCTGAGGTGCTGTTCCAACGCCATTCTCCATAGTTGTCCTCTCCCCACGCTTTCCAGTCATAATCCAAAATAAAGGCATCGATCGGTATGTGCTTTTGGCGATACGTATTGGCAATTTTCTTGATCTCCGCCTCATCCGAACCCCATTGGCTGTTGAGGAAGCCAAGGGCCCATTTCGGAGGCATCGGTGGATGCCCGGTTAGGTTGGCCACTGCGGACAGCACTTCCATAGGGCGTCCGGCAACCACAAAATACTCGACATCGTTCCGCGAGTCGCCGCCGAATTCGACAGCACCGTCTCGCGTGGAGAAGGTGCCGCCATCGGAATCGATCAATACTCCGTAGCGCTTTGTGAAGAAGAATGGGGCCCCTCCGTCACCTTGCGCACCCGCTGCCACCTCCGCGCCGCCATTGCGCAGCAGGCCATTTCCATTGTTTCTGATATCCAGCCCACGCATGCCATATAAATTTTCACCCTGCGAATGCCCGAGAATCACTCCATGCGCACCCGCTTCTCTCAAGGGATCTGTTTGGTTGACGAGGACCTTTCCCGCTGAATCTGTGACATAGATTTTCGTCGGCGACATATGCGATATCGATACCATCATCTGTTCGGAGTGGATCGTCGTTGCTTCTCCCTGGTTGTCGATAGTTATGCCAGATGGACCGGTCACATTGAATGCCGGATCCATGACCGCAGTACGCGGACTCGTTTTGTTGTTTGGCTGCACATCCACGCGAAGTACATTCTGCTCCAGCATCTCTACATCGATCGTCCCCGTACTGCATAGGACGCGAACTCCGCTTCTTGCATTTTCGATCACAGTGCATTCACGGCCAATATCTTGTGCCCATATAGACCCCACACTCAGTGCAGCAACACATACCATTCCACTTATGTTGAATGCTGTCATTTCTTCTTGTAATCTCCCTGATTTGTTCCTTGAATTGAAGTTTCCGTGTGAGAACAGTTGCAGAGCAGTTGCCCATGTCCGCCCGATGGAAGACGCTGCTGGACTATGTGGTGGTGGTTAAAATTACACAACCCGGCCCTCAAGTATGAGACCACTACTTGGGTCAGACATTGCCACACGATTGAATCGGGCCGGATCGCTAATAAACACCTCAAACCGGACCTATTCCACCGTTTCTATTCCAGTTGCTGGTGGGGATAATCGATCCGCACCGTCACGATGGAGTAGGGATGGACTGGCACCGTGACCTGGTCCGAGTCGGTCATCTGCAAAGCTGCTCCCTCGGGTTTCTCCATCAAGTTGGTCAGGGTCGCCGATACCGCACCTTTTGGCGCCTTGATTTGCACCTTGCCGTCCTGTCCCGCCCATTCGTAGAAACGTAGGATGAGTCCGTCCGCGTCCTCCGCCTTCTTGACGGCCGTCAGCACCACGTTGTCGCCCTTTACCGCGATGAAGGACCGCTCCAGCGGCAGCGTTCCCGAGTGCGCTTCCACCTGCATCGCCTGGAGCTTGTAGTTGTAGTCGTAACCGCGCCGGACGGTAAGGGCGGTTTTCCAACTCCCATCATGCGGATAGAGAGCATAACTGAAGTGGTGGTGGCCGCGGTCCGCGTTCGGATCGGGCCATACCGGCGAGCGCAAAAGAGTCAGCCGCAGCAGATTGCCTTTGCAATCGTAGCCATACTTCGATTGGTTGATCAGCGAAAAGCCATGTTGCCCATTGCCCAGGTCCGCCCAGCGCAATGCAGAGACCTCGAACTTCGCCTGCTCCCAGCTGTTATTGCGGGTCGTGGGCCGCTCGATCGTTCCATAAGGAATTTCATAGGTCGCACTATCG
This sequence comes from Planctomycetota bacterium, assembly GCA_021803885.1. The sequence goes on along the minus strand of JAJZKY010000103.1, from coordinate 2,458 downwards.
CTCGACGCCGCCAGGGGAAAGGCCGCCTTCAGCAAAATGTGCGTTTCATGCCAATCGATGTCGTTCACTACATCCACCTGGTCTGAACCCGCGTAAAGCGCGATGTCCTGCACAAAGGTTGAACTTTGCCAGTGCCGCGATACGCGAATCACCGCGCGGAACGGCCCTTTCTCCACCAACTTCACCGAGTCCGTTTGCGTAAGAGGAGTGAAGTGGTCCAGGGTCCCGGGATCGATGTTCCATGCGTCGTCGGCCTGTGGCGTATCTTTGAATACCTGCAGCTGGTTGCCGCACGCCCCCGCCGCCAGCGTCTCGAAGTTGGCCTTCTTGTCGTAGAGGCTGGCAATGCAGCCGGTGCGAGGATCCACCGTCACTTTGAGCGCCGCGTTTTCCATCGTCATTCCGCTCACTTTGAGGTCGCTGGCGAACGGACGCTTGCCCGGTACTACGTGCAAGACCTCATAGCCTAGAGATGGAATGTCCTTAGCCTCGACCAGCAGATGATAAGTATTTGTTGAACTGTTACTCGATACTATTTCCGAGGGCAGGATATGATTTTCTGCATCGAGGACGGAAATTCCACCAGCTGCTGCTGTTGGCATCTCAACATCGACCTTCACAATGCCTGAGCGTTGCCATCCGAGCGGGTTGAAAACCACTACCGGTACAGGTCCGGCAGCGCGCGTGTCGATACGCGCCTCAATGGCGTGGAGGGCATTCGCGGAGACTTCCTCGGTTGCCCAATGCACTTGATCGAAGTCGTGCTGCGCATCTTGATAGATGATGGCGATGCCCGATCCTGCCGCGAGATCGTGGAATTGGTTGAACAGCACCTTCTTCCATGCCTCATTCAACTCGCTTGCGGGATAGGACTGGCCATCCAGCCACGCCAGAGAAGAATACTTTTCCGCGTTCAGCATCCACTCCTCGCTGTCGCGGATGTTCCGCTTTTGGTTGGCCTGCGTCGTGTAAGTGCCGCGGTGGTGCTCAAAGTACAACTCGTCTTTCCAGGTGGGGACAGATATTTCGCCCGGCGGCGGCGCGGGCAAAGCTCCAGCGCCCTTGGCCATCGCCCTGTAGTTCCAGGTGGGGGACTCGGGAGCGACCTTCGTCTCGATACTGCTGAAGTAACTCTGCGCGGTCCCAAATTCCATCCGGGGGAGCACTTTGTCGGGCTGCATCCAGTGGAGGCCTTGGTCCAGCACCGCCCGCGTCGGCCCGCCTCCATGATCGCCCACGCCGTATAGGTCCATCATCTCCAGCATGCCCGGGGCGAGCGTCCTGGCTCTCACAAGATCGTTGGACAGCCGCAAGGGATCGAGGTCCTCGTTGTCGTAGTTGTGCGGAAAGTAAGTGAGCACCTTGCTCCCATCCGGGGATTCCCACCAGAACAGCTTGAAGGGGAGTGGGTTCGTTTCATTCCGCTTTAGCTTTTGCGTCACGAAGTAGTCGATGCCGGACTTCTTATAAATCTGCGGAAGTTGCCAGTCGTAGCCGAACGAGTCCGGGTTCCAACCTATCCGCGTAGTCACCCCGTACAACTGCTGAAAAGTCCGCTGGCCAACCAGCAACTGCCGCACCTGCGATTCTCCGTCCGGCATATTCAGGTCCGGCTCCACCCACATGCCGCCCACCACTTCCCAGCGCCCTTCCCGGATGCGCCGCTTGATCTCCTCGCTCATCTGCGGATACTTTTCCGCCATCCACTCGTAGTACTGGGCGGCGGACTGCGTATAGGTATAGGTGGGATACTCATCCATCAACTGAAGGGCCGTCCCGAAGGTGCGCCTCACCGCATCCACTGTCTCCGTCCGGGGCCACAGCCAAGCCGCATCGATGTGCGAGTTCCCGGTAAGGTGGAAGGTCGCTTCCTGCAAGGTGAGCTTGAGCGGTTCCAGGTCTTGTTGCGACTTGCGCAGCGATCCGTCGAACTTCTGCTGGTCGTTCGCGTCCAGCGCTTTCAGGTCCACATCATTGATGGCTTTTTCCAATGCCGCCTTCTCTGCGGCCACGTTCCTGGCCAGGCCGGGGACCAGCAGCGCCGCGGACACAAACTCGACATACAGGTCCTCCGGGTTGGGCCGGTTTTCGGCAAAATCGATATGCATGCGGATGGCCGGTACGTCCTTTGGCTGCGAAGTTTCCCCAAGCCTGACCGCCACCAGCAGCCTGTCGCCGGGTTTTGCGGAGTCGAAAAGGACAACCGGCTCCATTCCCTCGCCAATGGCAACCGGCCTCCCGTTAAAATAAATTGCCAGCTCGGCATCCTCAAAACCCCGCATCCATATACGGGTCCCCGTCAGGTCATACCCGTCGAGGGTCTTCGGGACCTCGATCCATTGCCGGAGCCAGACCACGCCGGTCGTATTTATCCGGTAGGGAGTTTGGATCATTTGCCAGGAGGAATCGTCCAGGCCCACCGATTGCCCATCAGGCACGTTGCCTGCGTGATATCGCC
>JAJZKY010000102.1 GCA_021803885.1 Planctomycetota bacterium | reverse complement strand
GCCGAGGTGCGCGGCGCGGTGCTTTTGAAGACGCGAAGCATGCCCATTTTTGAGATGACGGTGGGACAGGGCACGAGCTCGATGAAGTGCATGTGGTTCCACGGGACCTACCTGAAGGACCGGTTCAGGGCGGGGCAGACGGTGGCGCTGTTTGGGAAGGTAGAGCCGTCACGATCAACCAAGAATTTCAAGATGATACAGCCGCAGTTTGAAGTATTACGCGAAGGGCTGACGGACGCCGAGGATGGGCTGATTGAGGTGGGACGGATTACGCCGGTGTATGAGTCGCTGGGCGGGAGCCAGCTTTCGTCGAGATGGATCCGGCGGGTGATTTTCCACGTGCTCCGGGATTTGGAGGGGCGGATCCCGGAGACGCTGCCGCGTGTGCTGGTGGAGCGGCTGGGGCTGCCGTCGCGCGAGGAGGCGCTGCGACTGGTGCATTTCCCGGCATCGGGAACTTCGATGAGCACGTTGCAGGCAGCGGCGACGCCGGCACACCGCAGGCTGATTTTTGAGGAGCTGTTTTACCTGGAGCTGGGGCTGGAACTGAAGCGGAGGAAATTCCACGAGCGGCTGGGCACAGGGTTTGTGGCGGACGAGCGGGTGAGGGGTGCGCTGCGGGCGATTCTGCCGTTTCATCCCACGGGGGCGCAGAAGCGGGCGCTGGGCGAGATTGTGGGCGATATGCGCGAGGCGCGGCCGATGCGGCGACTGCTGCAGGGCGATGTGGGTTCGGGCAAGACGATTGTAGCGCTGCAAGCGATGGTGATTGCGATTGAGAACGGCTACCAGGCGGCACTGATGGCACCGACGGAGATTCTGGCGACGCAGCACTATCTTGCGGCACGGCGGCTGCTGGAGCGGTCGAAAAAGCGGTACCGGGTGCTGCTGCTGACGGGTTCGCTGGATGAAGACACGAAGCGGGTGAACCGGGGGAAGATTTATCGGGGCGAGGCGGACTTGGTGATTGGCACGCACGCGCTGATTGAAGAGAAGGTGGAGTTTCAAAAGCTGGGGCTGGTGGTGGTGGACGAGCAGCACCGGTTCGGGGTGCTGCAGCGCTTCCGCCTGATGAAGAAGCCGAACCAGGCAGAGCCCGATGTGCTGGCGATGACGGCAACGCCGATTCCGAGGACACTGGCGCTTTCTCTGTATGGTGATCTGGACCTGAGCGTGATCGATGAGTTGCCGCCGGGGCGAACGCCGATTGTCACGAAGCAGGTTCCGGAGGAGCGCGCGGACGAGGTTTGGGCGTTTGTACGGCAGCAGGTGGGTGAAGGAAGACAGGCGTATGTGGTGTATCCGGTGATTGAGGGGCCCAAGGATGACCAGCCGGAGCTGGATTTTCCAAACGAGGATGAGGAAGAAACTGCAGGCTCCTCCGCTGCGCGCGTGCCGCGCCCCGGTCAGGATGACAACAGCAAGAAGAAGGCTGGCGTAAAGGTATCCGCGAAGACGACGGCGAAGGCTGGTGGGAGGGCTAAGAAGGCGTCCTTGTTTCCGAAGACGCCGCTGCGGTCGGCGACCGATATGTATGAGGCTCTGAGGATGGGCGCGCTGGAGGGGTTACGGCTGGGGCTGCTGCACGGGCGGCTGAGCGCGGACGAGAAGGATGTGGTGATGCGGCGCTTCCAGCGGGGCGAGATCGATGTGCTGATTGCGACGACGGTGATTGAGGTGGGCGTGGATGTGCCGAATGCGTCGGTGATGGTGGTGGAGCATGCGGAGCGGTTCGGGCTGGCGCAGTTGCACCAGTTGCGCGGGCGCGTGGGGCGCGGCGCTGCGAAGTCATATTGCCTGCTGGTAACGGGTAAGAGGATTTCTCCACAGGGCGAGGAACGGCTGGCGGCGATGGTGCGGACGCAGGATGGATTCGAGCTGGCGGAGCTGGATTTGCAGTTGCGTGGGCCGGGCGAGTTTTTTGGAACGCGGCAGGCGGGGCTGCCGGACTTCAGGGTAGCGAATCTGCTGCGGGACCGGGAGTTGCTGGAGTTGTCGAAGAAGGTAGCCGCGCAGTTTGTGAAGAGTCCGGAGGGGACGGAAGCGGAGCGGGCTCTGGTGCGGCGGCGGCTGCAGGAGGCGTGGCAGCGGCGGTATGGGCTGAGCGAGGCGTGAGGACTGGCCTGTTGCTTCGTTCCATTAAGGTGAAATTGAGTTGCCAGAGGGCAACTTGAAGAGGGTGATGAGATGGAAGATCTGAGATATTTGCGAGCGCCGGTACAATTGGAGCGGATTGTCGAGAAGACCCAAGCGGTGGAATTCCCGATGGCTTCGGAGTCGCTGCTGGGCGCGCTGCTGCAAACGCTGGCGGCGTCAAAGCCGGGTGGACGGATTCTGGAGCTTGGCACGGGGACCGGGATTTCCACGGCGTGGCTGTTGAGCGGGATGAGCGAGGATGCGACGCTGGTTTCAGTGGACACGGATGAGCGGGTGCAGGGTATTGCGGCCGAGTGCCTGGGCGATGATGGGCGGCTTTCGCTGGTGATCTCCGATGGGATGGAGTTTCTGAATAAGCAGGCAACGGAGAGTTTCGACCTGGTATTTGCGGATGCGGTGCCCGGAAAATATGAGGGCTGCGAGCATGCGCTGGCGGTGGTGAAGCCCGGCGGATTTTATGTGATTGACGACATGCTTCCGCAGCCAAACTGGCCGGAGGGGCATGCGGCGAAGATTCCGGTGTTGATGGATGTGTTGGCCGGTCGCACAGATTTCACGCTCGTGCCGATGGTCTGGACTAGCGGAGTGGTGGTGGCGGTGCGGCGCGCTTGATTCGGGTGAAGGCGGCTTCGGCGCAAGTTGGAGCGCCAGCGGATGGAAAGATTCTGCATCGGTGGGGGCGGAGGGGTTATCTGAATAAAAGCGCGGTAAATTTTGCGCGTGGGGCTCGATGGGGCCTCGGTTTGTGATACGTTGCGAATTGTGCGCTTATTTTTGACGGAAAGCGCGATCAGCACCCCCTCCGGAGGAATTAGAAATTGGGTAAAAGCATGGTTCCGAAGCGCCTATTTTTCACAAAGGGCGTCGGAAAGCATAAGGAACGTCTTACGTCCTTTGAGTTGGCGCTTCGCGACGCGGGCATAGCGGCTCAGAACCTGGTTCGGGTCTCGTCGATATTTCCGCCGCAGGCGAAGTTGGTGCCGCGTAAGGATGGTTTGAAGTACCTTTCGCCGGGCGAGGTGGTGTTTGCGGTGGTGGCGGAGAATTCGACCCGCGAGCCGCATCGCCTGGTAGCGTCGAGTATTGGCGTGGCGATTCCGAGCGATCGGAACACGTATGGTTACCTGAGCGAGCATCACAGCTTTGGCGAGACCGAGGAGCAGGCCGGCGAGTATGCCGAGGAGCTTGCGGCCGAGATGCTGGCCACGACGCTGGATGTGGATTTCGACCCGGACAAGAGCTGGGACGAGAAGAAGGAAATCTATCGGATTTCCAACAAGATTGTGCGCACGGCAAACGTGACGCAGTCGGCGATTGGCGACAAACGCGGACTGTGGACGACAACGATCGCGGCGGCGATTCTGATTTTCGAGTAGAAGCTTCCGTAGCAGACGAGGGCGCGGGCTTGAGGCTCGCGCCCTTCGGTTTTTGCCGGGGAGTTTTACGCGGGAAATGTGAGCCGCCGCACAGACGAGAGCCGGGATGAAACGATAGAAAGTGGGAGTCGAGATCAAGACAATGAAAACAAAGAATTTCCGGGTAGGCCTGATTCAGATGAGCTGCGGGCCCGATCCGGACGCGAATCTGGAAAAGGCTGTCGAGCGGGTGCGCGACGCCGCGCAGCAGGGCGCCGAGGTAGTCTGCCTGCCGGAGCTGTTCCGGGCCCAGTACTTTTGCCAGCGCGAAGACATCGCTCTGTTTGACGAAGCGGAGCCGATTCCGGGGCCGAGCACGGACGCGATCGGCAAGGTGGCGCGCGAGGCCGGGGTGACGGTGATTGCGTCGCTGTTTGAGCGGCGGGCAGCGGGTTTGTACCACAACACGGCGGCCTATCTGCGGCCGGATGGAACGCTGGGCGGAATTTACCGCAAGATGCACATTCCGGACGACCCGCTGTATTACGAGAAGTTCTACTTCACGCCGGGCGATCTGGGGTACCAGGCATTTGATACGCCGGTGGGCCGCGTGGGCACGCTGGTGTGCTGGGACCAGTGGTATCCGGAGGGGGCGCGAATTACAGCCCTGAAGGGGGCGACGGTGCTGTTTTACCCGACGGCGATTGGGTGGCATCCGGCAGAGAAAGAGGAGTATGGCACAGCACAGTATGAGGCGTGGCAGACGATGCAGCGGGCTCATGCGATTGCGAACGGCGTGTACGTGGCGGCCGTGAATCGCGTGGGCCACGAGCACGGCGATGTGCGCGGGAATCGCGTGGATGGTCCGGGTTTGGAATTCTGGGGCGGGTCTTTTCTGGCGGATCCCTTTGGTCGGGTGGTGGCGAAGGCATCGCACGACAAGGAAGAGATTCTGATTGGCGAAATCGACATGAAACTGCTGGAAGACACGCGGCGGAACTGGCCGTTTTTGCGCGACCGGCGGGTCGATTCGTACGAGCCGATCGTGCATCGGTTTCTGGATGGGGGCAAATAATGGCAGTCGTCCAGATGACAACGCCGAAACGCTCGATGACAGGAACTCCGCGAGCACAGGGCTACCGGATGCCGGCCGAGTGGGAGAAACATGCGGCGACGTGGATCGCCTGGCCGAGAAATCCGAATGACTGGCCGGGAAAGTTCCAGCCTATTCCGTGGGTGTATGCCGATATCGTGCGGCATCTTGCGCGGGTGGAGACGGTGCATATCCTGGTGAGCGATGCGCCTTCCGAGGGCCGGGTGCGGGGCATTCTGAAGCGCGCCGGTGTGAACCCGGCAAATGTGCATTACCATCGCTGGCCGACGAACCGGGTGTGGACGCGGGATTCCGGGCCGATATTTTTGAAGAAAACCAAGGGTGAGCCGTCGACGGCGGTGACGAACTGGAAGTTCAACGCGTGGGCGAAGTATCCGGACTGGCAGCTGGACGATCAAATTCCAGTGCGGGTGGCGAATCTGCTGGACGCGCCGTGCTGGTCGCCGAAGATCAACGGCCAGCCAGTGGTGCTGGAAGGTGGGTCGATTGATACGAACGGCGAGGGCGTTCTGCTGACAACTGAGGAGTGTCTGCTGAGCGAGGTGCAGCAGCGGAATCCGGGAGTAAGCAAGACGCAGCTTGAGAAGGCGTTTCGGGATTACCTGGGAATCGAACAGGTGATCTGGCTGGGACGGGGCGCGGCAGGCGACGACACGCACGGGCACGTAGACGACATCACGCGATTCGTAGGGAAGAACCGGATTTTAACGGCGGTAGAGCCGAACAAGGCGGATGAAAACCACGAGCCACTGAAGGAAAACCTGGAGCGGCTGCGCGAGGCGCGGAATCCGGAGGGCAAGCCGTTTGAGATTGTGACATTGCCCATGCCTGCGCCGGTAATTTTTGAAGGGCAGCGACTGCCTGCCAGTTATGCGAACTTTTACATTGCCAATGGTCTGGTAATGGTGCCAACCTTTAACGACCCGAACGATCGGCGAGCGCTGAACACGCTGGCGAAAGTGTTTCCGGATCGTAACGTGGTGGGGATCCACTGCGGGGACTTTATCTGGGGTCTGGGCGCACTCCATTGCATGACCCAGCAGCAACCGGAGTAGCAGATGGAAATGGGCATCGACAATCTGGAATGGCTCGAGAGCTGGTATCAGCAACAGTGCAACGGCGAGTGGGAGCACCGCCGGGGCGTGCAGCTTGAGGCGCTGGAGCAGCGGGGCTGGCAGTTGACGATTAACCTGACGGGCACGAGCGCGGAAAATGCGGAGCCGCAGCGGTTGAGCTTTGACAGCTCGGGCGGGGACTGGATTGCGTGTTCGATTTCGCCGGACCGGTTTGAGGGCGCGGGTGATCCGCGGAAGCTGGAGCAGATCATCGGGGTATTCAGGAGATGGGTAGACACGCCAGGCCATCCGGTTTCGCAGGCGGAAGAGCGGATGAGACTGCAGATCCGGTGAAGATGCCCAACACGGACCCCAGAACACAGGACGAGATGTGGATGCGCGCGGCGATAGAAGAAGCGCGCGCGGCTGAAAGAGCGGGCGAGGTTCCCGTAGGGGCAGTCGCGGTTATGAATGGGGTCATCGTGGGGCGTGGGCAGAATCGCGTGCTGCGCGATCTGGATCCGACGGCGCATGCGGAAATTGTGGCGCTGCGACAGGCAGCGGCAGTCGTGAGAAATTACCGACTTTCAGATTGTGAGCTGTATATCACGTTGGAGCCGTGCGCGATGTGTGCCGGGGCGATGGTGCATGCGCGGCTGAAGCGGCTGGTATACGGGGCGGCTGATCCCAAGGCGGGTGCGGCAGGTTCGGTGCTGGAGGTGGTGAATCATCCCAAGCTGAACCACCAGATGGAAGTGACGACGGGCGTGCTCGGCGCGGAATGCGGGGAGTTGCTGCGGGAGTTCTTCCGGGCGAAGCGAGCGCAGGCGGACGAGCAGAGCTGAAATTGACCGGAGTCCATGGATCGGTGAGCAGCAGGCGAGTGGGGCTACCGTGGGTCGTTATCCCTTTGAGGCTTTTTATTCCCAGCCCGGACACGGCGCGCAGGTGCTGCCTTTGGCTTGAGGTTCAGTGAAAAGTCGGCAGCGATTTGAAGGCGCCTGAGCATGGAACGCTTCTTCTCCTGATGAGCCCGCATGCGGGTGAGGATGTCATCGAGGGCGCGGACGGCTTCAGCGATGTATGGGCCCTTGTTCAGCATGACGCACTCGGCGCGCTCAGCCATGGCGGCGTCGGTGATTTCGGCGCGCGAGGGGATGCCTTTCTTGGCGAGTACGTCGAGCACCTGAGTGGCCCAGATGACCGGCAGGTGGGCGGCTTCGCAGATCCAGAGAATTTCTTCCTGCACTTCAGCCAGTCGTTGGTAGCCGCATTCGACGGCGAGGTCGCCGCGGGCGATCATGATGCCAAGGCCACGGACCTGCATGGCTTCCAGGAGTATCGCGGGCAGGTTTTCGAAGGCTTGGCGGGTCTCGATTTTCAGAACGATGGGCAGAGATTCGGCGTTGATTGCGCGAAGATGCTCATGCAACTGGCGGACATCGCGAGGTGTGCGCACGAACGAGTAGCCAAGGATGTCGGCATGGGCGGCGATGAATTTGAGGTTTTCGATATCGTCTGCGGAAAGTGCCGGCACGGTGATGCGGGTGCCTGGAAGGTTGATGCCCTTGGCCTCGCCCAGCCACTCGCCTGTGACCCGAGCCTGAGTGATCTCGATGCGGAGATGCGAGGCTGTGACCGAGCGAATCAGGCCACCAATTTTGCCGTCATCAAACCAGATAGCTTCGCCGGGTTTTGCGTGTTCGAGCATGGCGGGTAAATTGACGCCGATGCGGGCCGATGCATGGCGGCCATGGACAGTTTGGTGCGCGGGCAGGCCTGGGCGGCAGGAGCGGTCGAGGCGAAGCGTGTCTCCTGGTTTGAGCAGGAGCCGCTGGGGTTGTGGGGGGATGGTGCCAAGGCGAGCCTTGTGGGGCTGCCTGGGATCGAGGGCTGGTCTATGGCTGAATTGGATTCCCGAGACGAAGTAGCAGGTTCTGCGGGTTTCGGCGAGGAAGCAGCCGTCTTGTGCGCGGACAATTCTGAGGGAGCGATTTGACTTTCGAGCATCGCGAAATTCGATACGGTCGTTGTGGCGCAGGCGGGCGACGAAGGCCGCCGGTAAGAAGAGCGAGGGCAGGTCGTCGCCTGGGGGTATGCCATTGCCAGGGACGAGCCAGAGGCGCGCGGGAGTGATGACGCGGCCAAAGGCATCGCGCTGGGGGCGGCAGCGCAGGATACCGGGGCCGGGTTGAATGGGGCCGGTGCGGAGTTTGGGTCCGGCGAGGTCGATTTGAATTTTGCAATGGCGGCCGGTTTCTGCACGCGCCTTATCGAGGTTGCGGATCATGTTGAGCCAGATGCGGGGATTGTCGTGGGCGCAGTTGATGCGCATGCAGTCCATTCCGTTGTGGACGAGGTTGCGGACGAGATTGTAGTCGGTGGCGGCGTCGGTGGACATCGTCACCATGATGCCGACGGTTCGATGAGCATGGAGCGGGCCCAGGAGCGACTGCGTGTTCCGGGCTAACAGAGCGGCGCCTTCACCGATGTGGACTGGCGGCTCGACGGCTGGGAGGTGGCTGTTGCAGGTGATAGCGGAGCAGAGCATTCGATGGACATGCTGGAGAGTGTTGAGGACATGAGCTTCGCACCGACCGAGGGAAGAAAGCCCGAACGCGGCGAGCTCTGCTTGCAGTTCGCGCAGGTCGTGACGGCGGAGAACAAGATAGTGGGCGAGATTGCGGGCGCTGCGCAGATGTTGGGGATGGACGGAGAGCGGCCGCCGAAAGAGCGAGGCCTCAAAGCGGAGCATTTCTCTGGCAAGACGGCGCAGGGTCTCGGCAATACGGGCGAGGCGTTTTCGTTCGGATTCAGTGAGGTTGGAATGTAGTTGCGCGAGTTGCCTTGCCATAAGATCGCCTCACCGCGGAGGAGAAGAGCCGAAAACACCCGTCTAATCAGTTTGATGCGTTGAGGGAGTGGATTTCGGTGAGGTGCGCTGGGCAGCGCGGTCCGGTGCACATGCGGGCACGTAGAACAAAGACCTCGGTGACCGTAATCACTGCCCGGGATTAAAGTTGGACGGAAAGTCGCGACAGGAAGAGTTCAATTGTCGAGTGGCACCGGGGTGCAGGGAGAGGGATGCAACGGCGCCGGGATGGGTGCGGAGGCCGAGATGGTCTTTAAGAATCGTGAAGATGCGGGATGGCAACTGGCCAGGAAGCTGGCCGTGTATGCAGGGCGCAAGGACGTGATCGTATTGGGGATTCCGCGCGGCGGAGTGGAGGTTGCGTTTCCGGTTGCACAGGCGCTAGGTGTGCCGATGGATATCTTCTTGTCGAAGAAGCTGGGTGTTCCAGGGCAGGAGGAGCTCGCGTTCGGGGCAGTGGCGGCGGACGGAAGCCGTTACGTGAATGAGCGGATCGTGGCAGTGGCGGGAATCGAAGATGAGGAGATGGAGCGGATAACATCCGCGACGTTGAAGACACTGCGGGAGCGCGAGACGCGGTTTCGGGCTGGTCGTGGGCCGCTGGATGTGACGGGACAGACTGTGATCCTGGTAGACGACGGGATTGCCACGGGAGCGAGCATGAAGGCTGCGGTGCAGATGTTGAAAAAGATGGGACCGGCGCGGCTGGTGGTTGCGTTTCCGGTTGCTCCCGTGGGGATTTCTGCGCGATTGCGGCGAGAAGTGGACGAGGTGGTGTGCCTGGAAGAAGAGCCGGATTTCTTCGCGGTGGGGCAGTTTTACCGGGACTTTTCGCAGGTTTCGGATGAGGAAGTAATCGATCTGATGAAAAAGGCAGAGGAGACAGTTGCGACCGATGCAGGCGCGAATCCGATGGCGCTGGCAGATGCGGCGGAGAATGATCCGCCAGCGGCTAAGAGCGAGGAGACGGAAGTAAGGATTCAGATGGGTGGCCTGACGCTGGAGGGTGTGCTGCATCTGCCACAGAACTGCGTCGGGGTGGTGCTGTTTGCGCATGGGAGCGGGAGCAGCCGGTTCAGTCCGCGAAACCGTTACGTGGCGAAGGTGTTGCAGCAGAGGCAGATTGGGACGCTGCTGTTTGACCTACTGACGCGCGAAGAAGAGCAGGAGGATGAATGGACGGCGCGGATCCGGTTTGATATTCCGCTCCTGGCCGAGCGGATGGAGGGCGCGACGCAGTGGCTGGAGGGCTATTTAGGAAGCCGGAATCTGCCGTTTGGGTATTTTGGGGCGAGCACCGGCGCGGCGGCGGCACTGGTGGCGGCGGCGAAGCTGCCGGACAAGGTGGGGGCCATTGTTTCGCGGGGTGGCAGGCCGGATCTGGCGGGAGATGCGCTGGAACATGTGCAGGTGCCCACCCTGCTGCTGGTGGGCGGACTGGACGATGTGGTGATCGGGCTGAATGAAGAAGCTCTTGCCAGGCTAAGGTGCGAAAAAAAGTTGCAGATTATTCCGGGCGCGACGCACTTGTTTGAGGAGCCGGGAACGCTGGAGGCTGTCGCCGAGGCGGCGGCTGCGTGGTTCATTCGGCATCTGGGGACTCGGCGCGCAAGCAGTCCTGCTTTCAGCGCATTTCGGTTGTGAGGGGACGGGATTCTTCGGATGGGTTGAGCGTTAGAGCAGCTTTCCGGCGGCGAGGTCGCGGATGAGCTCGCGGTCGGCGGCGAGGAAGTCGTATTCGGGCAGGGTGTGGAGCTGGGTCCAGCGGAAGTCGTGGAAGATCCGATTGGTGAGCTCGCCCTCGAAGCTGTGGACGGCGAAGAATTGCAGATCGACCGCGCCGCCGTTGCGGTAGTTGTGTCGGACATGAGCGACGCGGACGCCGATGGAAGCGCGGATGCCGAGTTCTTCGTCGAGCTCGCGGCGGAGGGCTTCTTCCGGGGACTCGCCAGGTTCGATTTTGCCGCCGGGGAACTCCCACTTGAGGCTCATGGGTTGATCAGGACGGCGCTGGCAGACGAGCACTTCGCTGCCGCGCAGGATCAACGCGGCCACCACGTAGCGGATGGTCCGGTTGGCGTTGCGGCTGGCATCGTATTCGGTCAAAGCGAGATCCTCTGTAAACTTTATGTTCTTTTTT
>JAJZKY010000101.1 GCA_021803885.1 Planctomycetota bacterium | reverse complement strand
TTACGCAAACGCACAGGCTCCGGCATCATCGGCGACCAGCGGGATTTCCTCGTGTACACGCCGCCCGGTTACGATCCGAGAGGCCGCAAGCGCTATCCCGTGCTCTATCTGCTGCACGGATTCGCCTTCAACGCGAGCAGTTGGACCCTGGTAGGCAGGGCCAACTTCATCCTTGACAACCTGATCGCGCAGGGCAAGGCCAGACCCATGATCGTTGTTATGCCGTTCGGGGATGGCGTGCCGGAGATCGTCTCCGAAAATGGGCCTGCCCTTCGTGGCCCTGCCCTTTGGCAGCGCAACTACGACCTTTTCACCCAGAGCTTGCTGAAGGAGGTGATACCGCAGGTTGAATCGATGTATCTTGTCTTGCAAGACCGCAAGGACCGCGCAATCGCCGGCCAGTCCATGGGCGGTGCCGAGACGCTTTTGACTGGGCTGAATCATCTCAACACCTTCGGCTGGGTCGGCGCCTTCAGTCCCGGCGGGGTGCGCCCGAACTATGCCGCGGAATTTCCTTTGCTCGTACAAGGGGCGAGTGCAAAAGAGAGCAGCTCCGGAACAAGCGCCGCTCCTCTGCACCTGCTGTGGATATCCTGCGGAACCGAGGATGGCCTCATTGCAAGTAACCGAAGGCTGGTCGCCTGGATCAAATCGCAACACGTTCCCGTCATGTCGATCGAAACGCCAGGAATGCACACCTGGATGGTATGGCGCAATAATCTGGTGCATTTTGCTCCATTGCTGTTTCAATCAAAATAGCCGACGGGAGAACAAGGATGGAGCCAAGGTGGACAAAGTAATCGCCGCAGTCGTACAGGCTGGCACGCCTGTTTTCGACACCAAGCGGACACTGGAAAAGATCGAGGCCTATTGCCAGGAGGCCGCAAGCGCCGGAGCAAAGCTGGTCGTCTTTCCGGAAGCATTTCTGGGAGGCTACCCTAAGGGGCTTGGTTTCGGCGCTCACGTGGGGTCGCGGTCCGAGGAAGGACGCGAAGAGTTTCGCCGCTACTACGAAGCAGCGATTCCGCTGGCTGGAGATGAAATCGTCCAGGTGGGCAATGTAGCCGCTCGGCATGGCATCGAACTGGTTCTGGGCATAATCGAAAAGGCCGGTGGGACTCTGTATTGCACGGCCTTGTTCTTCGGCGCCGATGGCAGCTTGCGAGGAAAGCACAGAAAATTGATGCCTACCGGCTCCGAACGGCTCATCTGGGGGACCGGAGACGGTTCTACGCTACCCGCCATCCAAACGCCTTTTGGGACCATAGGAGCGGCCATCTGCTGGGAGAATTACATGCCTTTGTTTCGCACCGCCATGTACGCAAAGGGTGTGAATCTGTGGTGTGCTCCTACGGTGGACGACAGAGACCGCTGGCAAGCGACTATGCAACATATCGCGGTGGAAGGACGATGCTTTGTTTTGAGCGCCTGCCAATACCTGCTTCGCTCCGACTGCCCAGAGGACTATCGCGCCATCCAGGGCAATGATCCGGCCACAGTGTTGATCAAGGGCGGCAGCGTGATCGTGTCACCGATGGGAACGGTGCTGGCCGGTCCCCTGCGGGATGGTGAAGGCGTGCTGACCGCGGAATTGGATATGAAGGAAGTTGTGCGTGGGAAGTACGATTTCGATGCTGTCGGCCATTACGCTCGTGCCGACGTGTTCCGCCTACTAGTCGATGAAAATCCCAAACAGGCCGTCGCCTTCGAGAAGAATCCTCTCTGAGGGGCCAGTCGAGGATTCTCCCCTTTGATTCAAAATCCCTCAGTACACGAGCGCGCGTGGTTATTGCGTCACGGCAGCGGAGTAGAACTGCGCTAGATCTCCCTTCAATTGCTTCAGAGCGTCTACATTCAGATAAATCATATGGCCGGAGGGATAGTAGCCGAACCGGATGTTCTTGCGCAGGGTGGGATCCAGTTCCATGTGGGCAATGTCGTACTCGGTCTGAAAGAATGGCGTTGCCAGGTCAAAATAACCATTGGCGGAGAAAAGCTTCAAATGCGGATTCTGCCGCATGGCCGCTCCTAAGTCCAGAGCTACGTCGGGCACTAGCTCGCGCCCGTTGCCGTCCGGCGGCGTATGCTTCCAGTCCCATTGAAAGTCGGGGCCGTGCGCCGTCACATGGTAAGTATCGTCCGTGGTGTATTTCAGTTCATCCGCCAGGTAGCTCTGAAAGGCGGCGACAAACGCCCCGGTGATCCCCGTGCTCGATGGATCGTAGGTGGGCACCTCGCCCGCCGCATCCATATCGATACCTTCAAAGCGAGCGTCATAACGGCCCAGCGTGCGTCGTTCGTCGCGCATCAGTTCCTTGCGAAAATCCGACGCTGGAACGCGCAGGTTCGATTCTTTCAGATACTGCACGCTCAACCCCGTCATCTCGTTTAGTTTCTGAGCGACCTGATCCTCTTCTGCAGCGCTCAGATTTTGCCCTTGCGCCAAAGCTTCGGCATAAGGCCCGCGAGCATAGATGCGGACTTGCGCCAGAAAAGATTTCAGGTCGGACGGTTTATTGGCCAATTTATCGTGATACCAGGCAATCGCAGCGTAGGACGGCAAGCCGTTGATGTACTCATCGTCGAGGCCGGGCGCGTGCCCATTGTGGTTCAGGTTCGACGACACCAGGACCACGCCGTTGAGTGCAATTCCGCTTTTCTCCAGCGAATAGGACAACGCCGCCGAGCGCGTCGCGCCATAGGACTCGCCGATCAGAAACTTCGGCGAATTCCATCGCTGGTTCACGGTAATGTATCGTGCGATGAAACGATTGAAGGCCAGCACATCCTGATCGACGCCCAGAAACTCCTTGAGCGTTCCCATGGCGACGGGCCTGGAAAACCCTGTTCCCATGGCGTCGATAAATACCAGGTCCGTTTTGTCGAGCAGACTGTATGGATTCGGCACCAGATGGTAAGGTGCGGGCGAAGTTGCCTGAGGGCTGTCCGTTTCAATGCGCACTGGTCCAAACGATCCCATGTGCAGCCACATACTGGATGACCCCGGACCGCCATTATACAGGAAGGTTACCGGACGCGCCTTCGGCACTGCGTCATCCTGGGTATAGGCGACATAAAAGAAGCTGCCGTATGGCTTGTCGTGCGCATCGCGAACAATCAGGGTGCCCGCCGTGGCAGTGTAATGAATGGTCTGGCCATTCAGCTCCAGCGTGTGACGCGTCACCGAGCTCCGCTCTGGCGGTAAAGGCGCAGGTTTGCTGGAGTCGGCAGAGGGCGGTGCATTTTTGGCCGCATCGGATTTGCCATTCTGTGCCATACCGACGATGCCCGCTAACAGAACGGACAGACATACGAAAGCAAAATATCTGGACTTCACTGGCATTTTGGTTCATGGCCTCCAAAGGAATTTATCGCTCTGACGAATTATGAAGAGAAAAAGACGCATCTTTTCCTCGAACTGGGTATCTGCCGGTAGAAAACTGCATCGTTTGCAGTAGTTATGCGGTGCGGAACGCTCCAAACGAGCTTCTCTTGCGGGCTGGGCAAACAGTGTTGCGCAGAATACAAATGCATCTCTCGATATTTCTAGACGCCGAACCATTTGGAGAAAGGCCCCTTTGCTGGCGAGAGGTGGGCGGCAGCAATAATCCCAAGCATTCTCGTAAGCTCGGATTCGAAATCGCGCGTAACATCTCCATAACCACTTCTCGCGTGAGCTATCTCGTGAAGAAGCGTTCCGGCAAAAGACGAAAATGCAGCAAGCTGTGTGCGCTTTATCACGATACTCGATGATGCGGGATCCCAGAGGCCCACCGCTTCATTTGAGGTGAGAAAATCAGGACGCATCGTTTCAGAGATTCTTACTTCTCGCACTCTGCTCGGTAAGCCACCGACAAACCCAGCAATCGTTTGCCATTGATCAAAGACGTTCCGTTCAGGCTTGGTGAGCGATGCATACGGAATGAACTTGAACTGAAAGCTCTCTTCGCGCTGCGCCTGGTAGACAGAGAGATCGCGCACAGGATTTCCTTGAATGTCGCTGATCCCGCCAAGTGAAGCCTTGATGTTTTCGGGCAGCGTAATAATCTTCAGTCCGTCCGCCTGAGCGTGATCAATAGCGTCCGTATGGGAAATCAGATCATTAGCTGTCACAAAGACAACTTCACTGGAGGCATTGAGGGCTTGAGATGCATGTACTGCGATGTCTGTCCATTTCACTTCATCTCGATTGGTCCCGCTTTCGATCTTCATCAACTCGTTAACAAGGGTATTAGCAACAGCCATCGACTTGGACGCCAAAAGCATTTGTTTAACGCGCTCACTGTATGCGGTCCGGCCTACGTTGGTTCGTTCACGATTAAGAGCTTTACGCATCGCAGCGGTCAGAGATGTGATGTTGAACGAGAAGGCGAAGTTCTCCTCTTCCGCGACAAGCATTCCGGTGACATAGATACGAGCATTGCGGGCGGGATTCCGCTGCAATATCTGCCCATAGGGAGTGTCATCCAAGACCGGCTCATCTGAGAACTTCAAAAAGAAACTCTTGGCTCTCGCTATGTCCTCGTCAGATACACCTCGCAAAATCACATCAGTGCCGAGCATGGCACTGTCTTGAGCAGGATGGACAACAGCATGGAGAGTAATTACATCGGTAAAGCCCGATTTTGGAATTTGGCCAAGAGTGATCTCGCCCCATCGGGAACGGATGCGGATGGTTACATTGTGCCGGTTGAAGGTTGCGAGCGCGTCTTTCAATCCCACGCCAAATTTCCCTATGACCGTGCCGGGATTCTTTAGCTTTTCTTCGTTTTCGTTTTGGGTTAGATGTTCGTATCTCAAGCCACGCCCAAAATCGCGGAAATGCCACGTACCATCAGAACCTCGGCTGATCTGTACTTCTGCTGTCTGGGTAAGCGCTTGCTCATCAAGAGCGTTCGCAATGACCTCACGAACGGCGTGGCAAGTGTCCCAGCCTTCCAGCACCTTCTCAATATTTAGATCAAAGTTGCGGCCACCTGGATTATCAGTCATTAGTGGCTCCTCCACAACCGCGCGAACATCATACTATCTCGAAATCGGATGTCTATTCCAGTAAGCCTCCAGCCTTTTCTACAAAATTCAAAATCTGGAAAGTATCAAAGTGCGGCAGCACCACTGGCCTGCCCCCATTTTCCGCATACAAATAACACTCAGCTCGCCGCAGTCGCAGCGGAGGGAAAATGAAAAGCGGCAGGATCGTTTTTCAAGCAGGCGAAGCCGTCGTCTTTTCCACCGCTTGTTCTGGCGGCGAACTCTGCTGGTGTCATGTAGTTCTGGTTGCTATGTGGTCTTCGTTCGTTGTAATCGCGCCGCCAAGCGGCGATGATCCTCCAGGCTTCGAACAGGTTCTGGAAGCAGATGACGCGCAGAATTCCTCGCACAGCCTGCTGTTGAAACTCTCCACGTAGGCGTTCTGCGTGGGCTTGCCCGGCTGGATGTGAACTAGTCCGTATGGAGTGATCGGTTCTCAGCACGATGCGTGGGTTAATCTGTGAGCCCTGACGGCAGCACAGGTCAGAGTCACAAGCGGAGAGGAACCGGTCCATACTGACTAATTGGCTGAGACTTTTTCCTGCATCATTGCTTCGCAGGAGATTCCGGTCTCTACGAGCGTCATCATCTCGCGAATCTGCTCAATCACCAGTTCTGGCTCGTCCAAATGTAACCAGTGGCCACCCTTCTCTGCGATCAACTGCTTCGCATCCGGCCCGATCTTCTGCAATGCCGTCTCGGAGATCGCCTTCGGCTGCCCCGGCGTCATCAACAGTACCGGAACACCCACAATGGGCTTCGCATCCAGCATCTCTGTCACCGTTCCCGGAACTCCCTCGATGTGCGCCGTCATCCCGCGGAAAAACGCTGGGGTTGACCAGTGCGCTGCCACAATCGGCCACACCGTCGGCGGCATCTTGTTCAACTCACTCGTTAGCCGCTCCAGCACATGGTGTCCGCCAGTCGCGCGGATGAAGAGCTTAGTAAATCTGCCCGAGCGGCAGAAAAATGACATAGTTGTTAGTCGTGCCAGGCCTAAATAAGCAATCAATACGCCCCAACGCGTTAGCTGCACGCCGCGGGTCAACTGCTTACGCTGCGACTCATCCACCGGCGGCCACTCGTCGGTGCGCATGGCATCCACCAGCAACACGCCAGCCACCTCTTCCGGATACTCGGACGCAAAATATCGCACGACCAGCCCGCCAAACGAATGCCCCACCAGCAGGTAAGGCGGCGCAATGCCAGCAGCCTGCAGCATCGCACGCAACTCCTCCACTACCTTTGAAGGAATCCGCTCTGACACGGCCGGCGTACTCCAACCCAGCCCTAGCCGATCATAAGAAACCGTATGCGCGAATTCGCTCACAGCCTCCTGAATTCTGGCCCAGTTTTGACTCGTCGCCCCAATTCCTGACTCGAAGATCACCGTCGGGCCATCCCCCCCGCCCATCTCCACCATAAACAGCCGCCGTCGCTTTCCGATGTCCACCAACCGGCCCAATGGCAGAAAACGCTTGCGGTCATAATGCGAACCAAGCCATTGATACAGCAAGCCCAAAGCGGGTAGAGCTGGGATTACCAGCAAAAGCCACAACAAGCGCACCATGCACTGCTCTCCTTGAAGATGGATATGACAAGTTTTAAGTCTTTCCGTACCACCTAGGAACCAAGCCATGAACAAGAAACACTGAATGCTTCGGGGTTGCCCTCGGCCGGAGACAAACACGCTGTTTCCGTTCGCTATTCGTTGTAAAACTCGCGATCAGAAAGACCACTCTATCTCATTCTAAGCGAGGCAGGTGAAGCGAAGGCGGACGCTGCTGGAGAGCATCGCCAAGGAATAGCCAACTGGTTCTCATCGACCTCGATAGAGCGCTGGGAACGCTAGACAGAGGCCTCTCCCGGCAGTTGCTTTTAGCATTAGGTCGATTCACGATGTGCTGAAAACCCATGCAGGATGCTGTCGCGCCGGGGGCTTCATATTCGGAGAGGTTCCTCTGAGAGAAAAGGCTCTTCTGATTATGAGCATTTTCATGCACCGCCTACAGGCCGCGTTCTTCCACGGATTGCCCTTGCGGCGCATGCGGATCTCAATTCTGTGCGCTTCAGCCAGTCGGTGCTGAGGTGCTCTTATGAGGTAAGCTGAGTACTAAATGTGCACCTGGTACAGGATGGGTCGGGTACTCCAGCCTGACCAGGGATCCAAGAGCGCGATCACGTTACAGAGGTTTGAAAGTCAAAGTGAGCAACGAACGCTGCACGCAAGCTTTAAGCTGTTGCCTGGAAATTTGCCGGAAAGGCCTCGGGACGGCTTGAGTTTTTGGACGCCTATGAAGGTCTGCGGGGCAAGCATGGTGAGAGATGAGTTCGATTGTTTGATTGGATATTCAAGCCCGTATCAAGACGAATTGCTGGAAATGCTAATGCCTCCCCAACTGCCTGCCGGAATGGTTACATGTTCGTCCAGTATTCGTCTTTTTTCGGGTTTAGGCGGTGCGCCATAGCTGTTCCCATTCTGGAAGTACGCAATCTGCGCAAAGACTACAACGAGGGTCGAATTGAGGCGCTCCGGGGTGTCGATCTTTCCATCGAAGCAGGCGAATTCGTCGCCATCAGCGGGCACAGCGGTAGTGGGAAATCTACCCTGCTTCACCTGCTTGGCGGGCTGGATACTCCCACCAGCGGCGATGTCCTTTTCCGCGGTGCGGCTTTAGGCTCTTCGATTAGTCTCGACACGTATCGCTGTCACCATGTTGGATTCATCTTCCAGTCTTTCTACTTACTGCCCACCCTGCGTGCTGTCGAGAATGTGCAGGCCCCCATGCTCGCTACCAGGAATGCTGGTAGCATGCGCGTCGAACGTGCCGAGGCACTCCTGCGTGAAGTCGGGCTGGGGTCGCGAATGCGCCAGCACCCAAACGAACTCTCTGGAGGAGAACGGCAGCGGGTAGCGATTGCCCGGGCGTTGGCTAATAACCCTTCGATCCTGCTGGCAGATGAGCCTACGGGGAATCTCGACAGCAAGAACTCCGCGCTAATTATGGAGATACTCACCGGCATTCAGAAGACCCGCGGGATGACGCTTATTGTCATCACGCACGAGGAAGAGATTGCGAACTCCGCGCCGCGTCACATCCGCATCCATGATGGAAGGATCGTGCGATGAGACTCGTCTCTGTTGTTGCTGCCGGAATGCTGTTTCTTGCGACCACGGTCTACGCGGCGGCCCCGCCGCCAGCCGTGATTGCCATTGCGCGGCAGCGCACGGAGACGATGGATGCGCGTGCCACGGGGCGCATGGTTCGCGTGGATGCGAGCGGAAATCGAATCAGCGATACATTTACCATCAAGGCGCACTGGTTCCCAGGCGTTCTGCGCACGCTGATCGAGATCGTTCCACCCCGAATGTCGGCGGCAGATGCGGGCAAGGATGCGCGCGTCAGTATCCTGCTTGAAATGCGGCCCAACGGCCATAATGCGATCCGGATATTCCATCCACGCCAGTCCCTGCCAGCTCCGCTGCCCTTTAATCAGTGGAGCGAGAGCGTGTTGGGCAGCGACTTCAACTACGAAGACTTTCTCCAGCCCGAGTACTTCTGGCAGAGCCAGATGATCCAGAAGCGTGCCAGATTAGGTGCTCGCGACTGTGATGTCGTGAAGAGCATGCCGGGTGTACTCGATCATTCCCACTATTCAGAGGTCCAGTCTTGGTTTGACCACACTATCGGCTACCCCGTTTTTGTGGAAAAAACACTGAAAGACGGGGGAGTTGTGAAGACATTCACATCCTTCGGATTGAGCCAATCGGGCGGAGTCTGGTCAGCCAGACAGGTCGAAGTGAAAACACATGGCCGTCCCGGATCGACCATCCTGATTCTCGAACGCGGAAGCACAAGAGCAAACCTGACGATCAACGACTTCAGTCCCGAGTTGATCCACAAGTCCGAGGATCAGCCATGACGCTTTTCTCCCGTTGACTCTTGCGGAAACCGGCTCTCATTCGGTCCATCCGCCTCTGAAAATCGCTCCTGCAGCACCCGCCGAAGAAATTTACCGCTGTGATTCTGCGGCAGTTCGCCTGGGGCAAGAATCCAGATGCGCCGGGGTGCTTTGTAGGCCGCGAGATTCGTGCGGCACCAATGCAGCAGATCAGCCTCCTGGGAAGAGGAGTCAGGCCGCAATTCAACTGCGGCGACTGGTATCTCGCCTTTCTCCTTGTGGCGCACGCCGAACGCGACAGCGCGAGCCACAGCAGGATGCGCCAGCATCGTTTCTTCCAGTTCGCGAACGTAAACGGAATAGCCGCCCGACTTGATCACCTCCTTCGTGCGCCCCACAATTCGGATCAGTCCAAAGCGATTGCGCATTGCCAGGTCGCCAGTACGCAACCAGCCGTCCTGGGTGAGAAGGCTTGTCGAATCGGCCTTGTCCTTCCAATAGTGGGGAACAAGACCGCGACGACGAATCTGACATTCGCCCGCTACCCGTGCGGGCACGGGCTGGCCATTCTCATCGACCAGGCGGATACGAAACGGCGGCACAGGGTAATACAGGTCGCCACTCCCGCGCAGGAAAGGCAACTCAATGCCCATCATGGCAAGGCCGCCCAATTCCACCATGCCATATCCGTTCAACAGAATGGGTGGGATGTGCCATCCACCAGGCAGCCGGAAGAGTGCGCCGAACTGACGCAGACGGATTCGAACTTCAGAGGGAAGGTAATCGCTGGCAGAGAGCCAGACACGCACGCTTGCCAGGCGCGCGGGTGCGGGGTTGCTGTTGGTCAGACGGGCAAACATGGTTGGCACGCCAACAAAAGCTGTGATGCGGAAGCGCTCAACAACGTCCAGCGCAGCGTCAACATCCAAGCGATCGAGAAAGCATCCGCGGATACCTGCCATCAGACCGTACAGTGCGATGCTCACAGCCATAATGTGTGACCAGGGCAGTGCGACGAGTGCAAGATCTCGCGGCCCCAGAAAAATTCCAGCGAGTACAGTGGACGCGCGCGCGCCCAGCAGAGCGTTGCTTGATAAGGCTGCGCCCTTTGGGAATCCACTCGTGCCGGAGGTATGAAAGATGGCAACGGTTGCGGTCGGGTCAATGGCGACCGGGGGGAACTGGGAATCCGCCACAGAGACGCGCAGGAATCCATCGAGCGTTTCCTCCTCCTCATCTGCCTGTATCCAGGTGCGCACATCCAAAGCTTTGTGATCGCCAATCGTTCGTTTAAATACCACGCTGTCAGTAACGAGAATCTCAGTGCCGCTATCGGCGAGAATCCGGCGCACTTCGACACGAGAGAGCTGCGGGGTCAGCGGAACCGCAATGCCTCCTGCTCGAATAATTGCAAGAAACCAGTGAAAGCATTCCCGGCTATTGCTGCGATAGATGGCTACAGGCTGGCCTGGACGAAGCGCGACCGTTTGGCGCAGAAAAGCGTCCATTGAGCAAACTTCCGTGTGCAAATCGGACAGATGAAAGACGCCGCTTTCGTATACGGCGACTTCACAGTTTCCTTTCCGGCGAACCAATTCATCCACGAGATTGGCGACGGTGACTGTGCTGTCCTGAGCAAGTTGAAAACGTTCGAGGATATTCATTCCGTAGATATCTGCTTGCGGCCCCAGTCGCTGGCCACACAATAGTGGAAGAGGCGGTCAAGATAATCGAGTACGGGTGGTGGACTCACCCCGGCAGGTTGCAGAAGACGTTCGGCCTGGCTGGTGTCAAACTGCATGCGCATGGTGAAGTAATCCCGATAAG
>JAJZKY010000100.1 GCA_021803885.1 Planctomycetota bacterium | reverse complement strand
GCTCTCCGGGATTGGCGTTAGCTTATCGAAAGGGTTTTGTTATGCGGCCGCGCAGGGAATGGGAAAATCCTGATCCTATGAAGCCTGGCGGAGGCACGTTCAACACTACACGATGGAGCATCGTTTGTGCCGTCACCGATCCTGACGATGCGCGGGCTGGGGCGGCATTGGATGAATTGTGCAGGATTTACTGGCAGCCGCTGTACGCCTACGCCCGGCGGGCTGGACAAAATCACGATGATGCGGCGGACGCTGTGCAGGGGTTCATAACCGATTGCGTTGAGAAGCGCAAACTTGGCAAAGCCAATCAAGTTCGCGGGCGGTTTCGGAATTTTCTGCTAACGGCCTTCAAGCATTTTCTGATTAACGAGTGGGAGAAGCGGACTGCTCGTCGGCGCTGCAACGGTGCCGCCGTGCTGACCATTGATGATCTGGACCGGCTGCGTAGGGATGATCCGTCTCTCTGCCATCAGCTAACCGCCGAACAGGTATTTACGATCAGGTGGCGGCAAACGATCATTGCGCAGGCCACCGCCCGACTTGGATGGGCGATGATGGACGACGTTGACCGGTCCATCTTTGAGGCATTTCAGGCCAGATATGAGGCCAATAACCGTGCCGCTCCGGGATATGCGACATTGGCCCTTGAACTGGGAATATCCGAACAGAATGTCAAAACCCGCATGTGCCGCCTGCGACTGCGACTGCGAAAAATCATCGAAGAAGAGATAAGGCAAACGGTTTGCTCCGAATCGGAATTTCAGGAAGAGCTTAACGAACTGAAGCGTGGTAGCGATGGCACGTAACTTTATTTGGCGATGCTTGTAGTACTGATTGTGGCGCGATTACGGCAGTGCGAGCAATGGACGAAGTTCATGCATGTGCGGATTGTGGGCAGCCTCTCGATGATGGGGCGTGGGGTGGGTTGTGCTCCAAGTGTCTCTTGAATCTTCAATTGCAGGAACATGGACCAGGAACACCGGACAACGTCTGGTCGCCGCCTTCCCCGGATTACCTGGCATCGCAATTTCCAGAATTGGACATTCAGGAAATGATCGCCCGTGGTGGCATGGGGGCGGTCTATAAAGCCCGGCAGAAGAGTTTGGATCGGTTGGTGGCACTGAAGATTCTTCCGCCCACCATGGCCGCGGTGACGGGGTTTACCGAGCGGTTCAGCCGCGAGGCACAGGCAATGGCCAGACTCAATCATGCGCACATTGTGGTGATCCACGATTTCGGCAATAGGAATGGCCTGTGTTTTTTTATCATGGAGTTTGTGGATGGTCTGAGTCTTCGGGCCTTGATGGAGGGTGGTGGCATAAAGCCGGGGGAAGCGCTGAAAATAGTGCCGCAGATCTGCGAGGCCCTTCAATACGCCCATGAACATGGGGTGGTGCATCGGGATATCAAGCCGGAAAATATTCTTCTCGATCGGCAGGGTTCAATTAAAATTACGGACTTTGGATTGGCCCGACTGGTGG
This sequence comes from Planctomycetota bacterium, assembly GCA_021803885.1. The sequence goes on along the minus strand of JAJZKY010000100.1, from coordinate 9,342 downwards.
GATCAAAATTTCCCGGTGTGGCAGCGAACTCGAAGAACGTCGTGGGCACGCCGGGCTACATGGCTCCTGAACAAATTGAGCACCCCGACCAGACCGATCACCGTGCTGATATTTATTCCTTGGGCGTGGTGTTCTACCAGTTGCTCACCGGCGAACTGCCGTTAGGAAGGTTTCCGCCGCCATCACGGAAGGTGCAAATTGATGTGCGGCTTGATGAGGTCGTGCTGCGCTCACTGGAGAAAGATCCGTCGCTGCGTTACCAGCAGGCCGCCGAGGTGCGATCGGATGTGGAGACCATTGTTGCCAGTCCCGGTGCCGCAGCGGGCGGTCAAGCTGCCAGCCGCAGCGGCGCTACCAGCAGACATTGGTGGCCAGTGCCATTTACGGCAGGCCTGTCGGTAGTGCTTGGAGGCTGCATTATTATTGCTGTTGTCGTATTATCATTCTATCTTTACGGTGCGAGGGTTGGTGCTCCGGGAACCTATGCCTCACATACCCTCAGGATGAAAGCCGTTGCTCCCGCAGGCGCGCCATCGGCGCTTTCCCGGAGTCTGGACACATATTCGGCGCGAATCATTCGCTCGCGTCTGGGGCTTTTATGCCTCTTGCCGCATTCATGGCTGCATGCGCACGCGCTTGCGCTATTCGGTGCCAACTTAGTCGTTGGCGGAAGGGGGCGAACTGGGGCCAATCTGGCGGAACTTGATTTGGATCGTGGACGATGGCGGGATTGCAGCGACTTGCTTCCGGCTTACTGGTATTCCGTCAAGCGCGCCGTCTGCAGCGGACACAGGGTATTGCTGGTAGGTGGCTCCAAGCCGGAACCGGGCGGGTTTGGTGTCAAGCCGCGTCCCGTGGCGGGTATTTTGAATCTCGCGGATGACCATTTTCGTGATTTAACCTCACAGATGCGACTGGCCGATTCGGATCCCTATATTCTCGGAGTCGGGGGAGCGGCTTGCATTGGTAGACGATTTCTTATTGGAGGTGCGGGTGGGGCGACATTCCTGGAGGAATTCAGGCTTGGGCCTGCCGGAGGTTTCGCAAATCTCGCCACGGCCGTGCCGTACTACTTCGCAACTAACAACATTATTGCGCTGGGAGATAACTTTCTCATCGACGGTGGCGGTGCCGGACCAGGCGGTGAACCAGGCACGCCCGCGGCTCTGGGGCTTATATCCCGCGCGGGGCAATTTACGAATCTTACCGGTTTTCTGCCAACTGGCACCGGAGTGATGGGATGCTCGGCCTTCGATGGCAAGGATTGTCTTCTCCAGAGCTTCAACACGGTTGACGCCCAGGGAATGCTGGAGCTATTTGACCCCGTGGACGATAGGTTCCGGAATGTAACCGAACTTTTTCCGAAGGCTCTCTCAGTGCAGAGTATTTCCGGCGATGAAGGAAGGTTCCTTGTTGGCGGGCTGTGCGGACCGGGTGCCTTTCTGGGGATATTTCGGCCGCGCGGCGGCGCAGTGCAAAATATTACTTCGGAACTGCCGCCGGGTTCGCGAACGTCCGGAACAGTGGATTTCGATGGGCGGCGGATAATTGTTTCCGGCCAGACCGCTCAGGACCGCACTTTTGTGTCTGTGTTCAGGTCTGGTGCCGCCCTCAGTGCCACTCCGTAAACAGCGATGGATGCCGCGGACGGTGATAAGTGCGGAAAAGATAAGTGCGATGTAACCTTTTGTGTCAACTTCTGTAGAAGAGTGGGGACGAACTGTGGCGCTGCCCCAAGCACTATTACCAATGGCTTTGGAGCTTTGATGTTATGAATGCAAAAAATCGCAATGACGAAGGCTGTGGAGACGGCCTCCAGCCATTTCCGCTCACGGAGCAGGAATGGCGGGAGGTGCGCGACCGCCTGGGCTTCACGGACCAACAGGCCATGGTGGCGGCGCTGGTTCTGCGGGCCGCTTGCGATAAGAAAATTGCGTATGAATTGGGCCTGCGGTTACCAACAGTCCGCACGCATTTACGCCGGGTGTATGAGAAAGCTGGTGTACAGGATCGGGCGGAGTTGATCGTACGTGTTTTCATCATTGCGCGGGAAAAGGAACGGTAAAACAAAGCGTCCATCATCATAATTGATTACGCGCAAGGTATTGCAATTCGCGCTGGGGAATTGATAATTTTAATCGCGGTTCGGAACCGCATGCACCCGGAAATGAGGGCCTTGGTCCGGGGATTCTGGGCACAGTCGTTCGCTCAGGGAATCGAAAGATCATATTGACGGAGGTGGGTGGCGGAAAGAAGCTGTTGGCAAACACCGAGGGTGCGTTGCTTGCGCTGTGGACATGGAGTCCTGCTCGCCGCCCGATCGCGGCCGGGAGGTCAGCAGTGCGTCGGACGAGAAGCGGCTTCGCTTGTAACCTCCGTCTGCAATTGCGGTAGTAACTTCCGGAGGGATGGGAGAAGGGCTAGATGTATTTCACTGGCGTTGAATGCCAACGCCAGAGCCGGGCAACCCATTTGGGAGTGAAAGTATGAGGCCGTATCAAATCAGTGAACCGTTCCGTGGCAGTAATCCAGCCGGCGCGCAGTCCAGGGGGTTGGCACGCCCTAAGGCATCAGGCTGTTTTGCGGCGTTGACAGTGGCCGTTGCGGCGGCGCTCATGGCGACAATACCGTCATTTGCGACAACCACCAGCACGGCGACGTGGACCAACGCGACTGGCGATAATAACTGGTTCACCGCCGCCAACTGGTCCTTTTCCACACCGCCAAGTCCATTGGCCGCGCCAAACAATGGCAGCGGCGGCATCAGTGACTACAACGTGATTGTCGGTGCCCCGTCGCCGACAGACATTTCCGGGGGAACGGTCACACTGGATTCGTTAACCATCAACACGAATGGCGTGCTGAATACATCCGCAGCTACCGGGCTGGCGACTACCCTCGATCTGGTAGGCCCCGGTGGATTTTCTAACGCCGGAACGGTCAATGTTGCCGGTAGCCTCCAACTCCAGGCCGCAGCTCTGCAAGGCAGCGGTACTATTGCTCTTGAAGGCGGCGCGACGCCCGCGTCACTTACCTTGCAACTGCCTTATTCCGCCTCGATTTCACCCACCACAAGCATAACCTCGAACAACACCATCATCGGGGCCGGTACAATTACCGTTTACAGTGGAGACCTCACAGGTTTTATCAATTCCGGAACTGTTGACGCTGGAACTGCTAATGGAATCTTGAGCGTTGCAGGCCCGTCCGACATTTCAAACCAAGGGGTGTTTGAAGCAACGAACGGAGGAACACTCAGTCTGGGAACCGTGAACGTCACGCAGACCGCCACCGGTGAGTTTTATGCCCATGGGGGAACCGTCATGGCTTGGTCACTTGATGGTGGCACAGTCAGCACGGACAACGGTGGAAGCTTGAGCGCCGTTGCGTTTAGCGGTTCCACAACCAATCCGCTGGATATCTCCCAAGCATCGACTGTCAAAATGACCTCGGGCACGTCGTATTTATCCGGCAATATTATCAACAACGGCACGATCGACTTGGGCGGTACGGCCAATACATATTCGCACATCGATCTGAATGGGGATACCGCCATTGGCGGAACTGGTTCAGTGGTCTTAAGTGGTGGTACCCTGAACGTGGAAAAGCAGGGGGGTACGAGTACCAGCGACGACCTAACACTAGGCCCATCCCAGACGCTGTCCGGTACCGGTGGACTGATTCCTAATTCCGGCGTTGCGCTGACCAACGATGGAACAGTGAACGCGGATGTCGCGGGCGGAACTTTGGGGCTAAGCCTGCTAACCAACAACGGCACGATGGAGGCCACCAATGGTGGCACCCTGCAGCTTGAGAGCGTCGCCCAGTCCACAACCGGAGTCATCGACGCAGCCGGGGGAAATGTCCAGGTCGCCGGGGTTTCCGGGGGAACGCTGGAAAGCGCACCGGGATACGCGATCAATTTGGTTTCCCCGGTTTCTGTCCCGTCGCCCGGTGGCGGAATTAGCGGTACAACGGAGAACCCGCTTACCGTTAGCTCCGGTTCGTCAGTGATCGTTGCAGCAACCGAGTTCTCACCTGACAATGTTGGGGTATCCGGATCAATTGTGAACGATGGGGCGATCCAAATTGAGGGGCCGTCGCCGAATGATGGGGTCATTGTCGCCGCATTATCGCTGAATGCTGATACGGAAATATCGGGTGCTGGGTCGATTATTCTCTCGAATAATGGCGGTATTTTAGCCAGTCAATTTTCGAATCCCACTCAACCTTACACCCTCACAATCGGGTCGCAACAAACATTATCCGGAAGCGGTTTCCTTGGCGCGACGTCTCCCTCTCCCACCGGCGATGCCTTTGATATCGCCAACAATGGCACAATTAATGCCGACGGCACGGCGGGTGGACTGGCTGTTGGCACCACCAATGGTAATTCCAGCTCATCGGCACCGACAAGTGTAACCAATAACGGAGTACTGGAGGCTACCCACAGCGGCACATTGTACCTGGAAGCCCCTGCGATTAGTCAATCGGCCACGGGTGTGATCTACGCTAACGGCGGCACGGTGTCCATCGGTGCTCTCTCCACGGAGTTCTATTCGGGAGGCCCGGTTGTCGATGGTGGAAGCCTTCGGTCCGCACCGGGTAGCGAGATCCAGAGCGATGGAAGTTTTGTGCTCGGTGGCGGTTCTTCCAACCCCACTACAATTACCGATGGAACGGTCGTGGATGCGCCGTTGGTGGTGACCAACCGCGGAGAATTTGTTGCGCCCACATTTATACAGATTTCCGGAACAGTCACCAACAACGGCCTGGTCCGCATCGGTGATGATCCCAGTGGAGTATTTCCTCAAAATTATCCGTTCTATTACCCGTCCCCCGGGCTGATTCTTCGACCCAATTCGACCGTCTCCGGAACAGGCTCGGTGGTCATTGCCCCGTCCCCCTACCAGATTTATAACCAACAGCATCCATCCTCCACTCAAATTCCGGATTCTCAACTGCACGAATCCGAGCTGGCGGTCAATGCCACCGAATTTGGGACGGGAGTCTCCGTCGTGGATAACCAATTGACCAACGGCGGTATTGTCTTGGCCAGCGGTACTGGCGGAACATTGGAACTGCAAGCCGGCAATACCAACAACGGAACCTACGAAGCGCAAGGCGGCGGAACGCTGCAGGTCGACAGCGGGACGCTGAGCAATTATTCCTCCGGCACACTCACCGGCGGTACCTATGAAGCGGTCAGTGGTGGTGACCTGAACCTAGCTGGGGCTGACATCTTGACTAACGCGGCGAATGTTACGCTGGACGGTGCAACCTCCGCATTCGCCGCGATTGCTCCAATGACCCAAAATACCGGGTCCTTCACGCTGTCCAATGCCGCGGTATTTACCACTGTTGGCGATTTCGCCAATACCGGCACGCTGGCGGTTATGAATGGTGCCAGCTTTGTGGTTTCCGGCAAGCTGACCAATTCCGGAACGATCTCGCTTGATCCCAGCACAATTACCGTAAATGGCGACATGATTCTGCAATCCGGAGGCACCTTGGTCTATGACTTATCCGGCAGCGCCTCCGGCCCATACGATCAGGTAAACGTGCTGGGGGCGGCGAGACTTGCTGGCAGCCTCAACGTCAACGTTTTTGTTGGCTTTACGCCAACACTGGGCGAGACGTTTACCATACTGACCGCAAGTAACGGAATTACGGGCTCGTTCAGTCAAAACACCATTACCAGCGGCCAGGATGTGTTTCAAGTTCAGTACGGCAACGGTGTCGTGCAGCTCGACACTACCGCCGTTCCGGAACCGGCTGCACTGGCATTATTTGCGCTAGGAGGATTGTCGCTGTTGGTTCGGAGGCACCCCCGCAGCGGGTGTATCAGGTGACGGAAGTTGGTGGATGTATTTCCGTTGATCGGCCGAAGCGTGCGTAACCAATCACCATATTGACGGTCGGTGCTACGGAAGGGAAGGTCGTTGCGTTAAGGAAATCCGTGGCACAGGGCAATCATTTTGGACCCGACCCGGAGCTGGGAAGGATTATTCACTCCGTCCATCGCGGGTGCAATAACACGCTAAGACCGTCCCACGAAGCGCCCTGGGGCTGTTCGCTGTGCGTAACGCTGACTTCCGCCGCAAGCTTTGCCGATTATCTGGTGCAGGAGGCACCCTCGCCTCATCAAGTATGGATACGCGGGCGAGGTGTTTCCCGCGCTTCGATCTGATTGGCTTTTCTTTTTAAGTGACCGGCTGGTTACACCGCAATTCCGGCACGCCCCCAGCGGTCCGACAGCCTGTACGAATATCGTGTGCCGGCTATTACAGCGGATTCAAAAGCGCCAGCGCGTGCCGCCACTCCATGTAATGATAGGGAATATCAAATGCCTGGTGCAGGGCCGCAATTTTCTGGTGATAGTGCTCGTAGCGCTCCTGCTGCCACGATTCGGCGGTGGTATCGCAGAAGTAAATTCGGCACCCCAGCGGACGGGCGGATCGTGCTGTGCATAATCCCTCAACTTGCCACGGGCATCCCGGATTGAATGTGCCGTTTTCCGCATACAGCGGCAGCGGAAAGCTTATTGCGCTGCGGCTTGTATTCGCCACTGGCTGTGCCTGGGTACTGATTTGTATCAGGTGCCGAAAGTGGGCCAATTCCAGTGTGCTGACATATAACCGGTGTCCCCACTGCTCAAACCGGCAACATCGCCCGCTGATGTTGCATATCGGTTGGCGTTGCGCAATATCCTGATCCAGCAGTTCATAAAGTTCCGCCAATTTCTCCATCGCCTGGACCGGCACCGCCTCAAGTGCCTGCAAAACCGAATGAGAGTTTCCCTGTGCGTTCATGCCGAAAGTATACACCATGGATTCAAAGCCTGCGGCGGTTAGCCGAACTCCGGTGTGTATGCATCAGCCGGGCCGCTTACAGAATCCCTGCGACGGAATATCCAGCGCTGAATTGAATTTGGAGGAAAGATTTTGAAACGCAATCAGGCCCGTAAGTTCCACAATGGTATCCGCGTCGAATTGCTGTTTCAGACGCTCGCGCAGCGCATCATCGACCGTATTACGCGTCATGGCCTCGGCATATTCCAAAGCCATAAGTTCTTCAGGTGAAAAGAGGCGGCTGTTTCGCCAATCCTGCAATGCGTCAATTTTGTCCATACCCACACCGCGTTTGGCCAGTGTGGCGGAATTGATATCCACACAAAACGCGCAATGGTTAATCTGCGATACGCGCACGGTTACCAGTGAACGCAGTGCCGGCGGCAGCGGTGAATGCCGCCGGTCCAATGCGCCATATAACAGGGCAACGCTCGCGAAAACCCAGGGTGATCGCCCCCAAAGCAGCCCCGGATCCAGCACACGCCCATACTTGTTTTTCTGCTTCCAGAAAAACAGCCGGATAAACCATGGATACTCTGAAATCGCTTTGGCGTTGACGGTCTGCATATCCATTCTCTGCGAATATAATTGCCTTACACTTCCAGTGACGATGCTTGCCCGACGGTTCGCTGGTTCATCGTGCGGATGCGATTGATCGCGGCCAAATAGGCTTTGGCGGAGGCTTCGAGAATATCGGTGCTGAATCCGCGCCCGCGCACCTTGCGATCACTGTGTGTGAGTTCCACAGTTACCTCGCCCTGCGCTTCACGTCCTCCGGTAATGCTGCGCACCTGAAACGAATCCAGGCGCGCACTGATTTTGGTTAACCGCTGGATCGTTGCAAACATGGCATCCACCGGACCATCTCCAGTGGCGGCATCGGTAATTTCCGCTCCGCTGCTGTCCATAAGCGTTACCGTGGCCGTGGCCACGCCATGCGTGCCGGCCATGACCTGCAGGCTCTTGAGCTGGAATAATTCGCGATCGGTTTTCAACTGTTCATCCACCAGCGCTTCAAGATCTTCATCGTAAATTTCTTTTTTCTTGTCGCAAAGCACCTTAAAAGCCGCAAACGCCCGATCCAATGCCGCTTCATCCAGGCGGTGGCCCAATTCTTCCAGGCGCTGGCGAAATGCGTGACGGCCGCTGTGTTTGCCCAAAACCAGCTTGTTCTGCACCCAACCGACATCGGCGGGCGTCATAATCTCATAGGTGCTGCGCTCTTTGAGAATGCCATCCTGATGAATTCCGGCTTCGTGGGCAAAGGCATTCTCGCCCACGATGGCCTTGTTGCGCTGTACATGCAGGCCGGTCAAGCTGCTGACCAGCCGTGAGCAGGGTACCAGCCGCCGTGTGTTAATGCGGGTTGTGAACGGATACTGATCCGGGCGCGTCCGCATGGCCATGACCACTTCTTCCAGCGCGGCATTACCCGCCCGTTCCCCAATGCCGTTAATGGTGCATTCAATCTGCCGCGCTCCACCAGTCACCGCCGCAAGTGAATTGGCCACCGCCAGGCCCAAATCGTTGTGGCAGTGCGAACTGAAAATCACATTTTTAGCCCCCGGCACATGGGCAATGAGATATTCAAACATCGCCTGGTATTCGCCCGGAGTTGCGTTGCCCACTGTATCCGGGCAGTTGATGGTTGTCGCGCCGGCTTCAATGGCGGCATGAACCACTTCCGCAAGATAGTCCAATTCCGTGCGACTGGCATCTTCCGGGGAAAATTCCACATCGGAAACATACTCTCTCGCCAATTTCACGTTTTCGATGGTCAGGCGGATAATTTCCTCTTTGGCCTTCTTGAGTTTGAATTCACGATGGATCTTGCTGGTCGCCAGAAAAATATGAATGCGGCCCCGGGCCGCTTTACGCACCGCTTCGCCGGCGCGGCGCACGTCGCGCTCGGTGCAGCGGGCGAGTCCGGCCACCGTGGAACTTGTTATTTCGGACGCCACCGCGCTGACGGCATCAAAATCGCCGGGACTGGTAATCGGAAAGCCCGCCTCAATGATATCGACACCGAGATTTTCAAGGGCGTGGGCAATTTCCAGCTTTTCCGGCAGATTCAATGACGCTCCGGGCGACTGCTCGCCATCGCGCAGCGTGGTGTCAAATATCAGCACCCGTGGTTTGGAATCGGGGCTGCTGTTTTCAGACGGATGAATACTGCCGGTGTCCATGGATAAAACTCCTCAAAAAAACCTGCCATAATTATGCCATAAAAAAACCCCGCGAGGGTCACTCGCAGGGTTTCAAACTTCTTTTATCATGCAACAACCCTATGAGCGACCGGTATTTCCTTCACTTAGTGCCAGTGCCAGCAGGTTGTTCAAATTCAAAATCATCAGAAAAATCTTTCAAACTTTCCAATACTTTTCTTCTTATAGCCACGAAATAAGCAAAAGTCAACTCCCGTTACCGCAACCATTCAACGATTTCCGACGCATAATAAGTAATAATAAACGCGGCGTCGACATTCTGATAA
>JAJZKY010000099.1 GCA_021803885.1 Planctomycetota bacterium | reverse complement strand
CGCTACTGAGGCGGCCGGAGAAGGTATAAACCTTCAATTCTGCTGGTTGATGATCAATTACGACATTCCGTGGAACCCCATCCGCCTGGAACAACGGATGGGACGCATCCACCGCTACGGCCAGGAAAAGGATTGTCTGATCTTCAATTTCGTTACGACCAACACCCGCGAAGGCCGCGTTCTGCAGAAGCTTTTTGAGCGCATTGAAGAGATTGAGGATACCCTCGATCCCAAGCGCACAGGCAAGGTCTTCAACGTTCTCGGTGAGGTCTTTCCGGCCAATCAGCTTGAAAAAATGCTGCGCGATATGTACTCGCGGAACCAGATGACTGAAGACCTGATCAAGCAGCGCATCATTGAACAGGTCGATGTCGAACATTTTCGCAACATCACCAATTCGACTCTTGAAGGATTGGCCAAGCGCGAACTCAATTTATCTGCAATCGTTGGCAAATCGGCTGAAGCTCGTGAGCGTCGCCTCGTTCCCGAAGTGATTGAAGGCTTTTTCCTCGATGCAGCTCCAATCACTGGTCTGACAGTCAGCGAACAGGGGAAGGGGCAACACACATACAGTGCGCCGCGTGTGCCGCGTCATCTGTGGCCCACCGGCGAGCAGCTCGAGCCCCGTTTCGGCCGGCTCGGACGCGAGTACAAGCAGATCGTCTTCGACAAGGAGATTCTTAAGCGAATCCCGACCGCGGAGTGGGTTACGCCTGGCCACCCGTTGTTTGAGACGGTACGCGCCAACCTTGAGGAAACGGTTAGCGGCGAGTTGCAGAAGGGCGCCGTCTTCTTCGATGTCCACCGTAGCGCGCCGGCTCGGTTGAACGTCTACTCTGCGGCCATCCGCGACGGTCTCGGCCACGTTCTTCATCGCCGGCTCTTCATCATTCAGGAAGAGCTGGACGGGACGCTTTCTCTGCGCCAGCCGACTTTGCTGCTCGATCTGGTTGCAGCGCCCGCAGGAACCACAGTGCCGGACTCACCCGGTGCGGATCGCACCGCGCTGGAGCATTTCCTGGTGGAACAGGCGCTTGTTCCATTTCTGGCGGAAGTAACGGCGGACCGGGCAAAGGAGATCGAGACCGTCAAGCGTCACCTTGAGCTTAGCCTCAACGAGCTGATCCACCGGCAGAGCCTGAAGTTCGCTGAATTGTATGAGGCACAGCAAAAGGGCGATACGAGCCCACTCATGGCCGCCAACCTGAAACAGGCTGAAGATCGCCTCGAAGAGCTGAATGGTCGCCTTGAAAACCGACACCGCGACCTGGAAAAGGAGCGCAACTGCACTATTGGGGACATTCACCGTCATGCTGTTGCGTGGGTTCTCCCACATCCCGAGCGGACCTCCCCTGGCGTTGCAGCCATGGTCCGCGACGACGAGATCGAGCGCTCTGCCGTCGATGCGGTCATAGCGTTTGAGCAATCTCAGGGTCGAGAAGTGGAGAGCGTCGAAAAGGACAACCGCGGCTTCGACCTGATCTCGCGCCGGCCACACCGAGAAGATCCCAAGACTGCGATAGAAGTGAGGTTCATTGAGGTCAAGGGCCGCTCGATTGTTGGCGACGTGGCTCTCACCAGTAATGAATTCAGAACTGCCCAGCGGCTGAAGAAGGACTACTGGCTCTACGTCGTTTTCAACTGCGGCACCAAACCCGAAATCAAAATCGTTCGCAATCCGGCGCAGATGGACTGGCTTCCGATTGTGAAGATTGAACACTACCAGGTCAAGCCGCAGGCCATTTTGGATGTTGCCGAGGACGCTGGAACAGTAGAAGGCAAATGAACCAGAAGTATCCGAAACGCCTGATCGAAGTCGACCTGCCCATCCGGCGCATCTCCGCTCACGCCCGGCGCGAGAAGTCTATTCGCCATGGCCACATCTCCACTCTTCATATATGGTGGGCACGTCGGCCGCTGGCTGCCTGCCGCGCCGTGATCTGTGCGTCGCTTTGGCCCGATCCAGCAGATCCACTCTGTCCGCAGAGTTTTCGGGATCGTGCCACGAAGATCATCTTCGATTTCGCTTCAGCTGCGGTGCGTAGCAAGGAATTGGGCGAAAGCTGTGAACACGAGACGTGGATCAAGTGGCAGGCGATGGCTCAAAAGGGTGCTCTGGACAGTCACAATGAAGCCCACTGGAACATCTTGCGCTTTGCACTGCTCGACTTCATCGCCGACTTTGCCAACTGGGACAACTCGGCCGTCACTGAATACTTGGAAACGAGCCGGGCACTCACGCAAGCTGCACATGGAGCATTAGGTGGCGAACCGGGAACTCGACCGTTGGTTGTGGATCCTTTTGCGGGCGGTGGCTCCATTCCCCTCGAAGCTCTGCGTATGGGTGCGGACGCATTTGCGAGCGATCTGAACCCCATTCCTGTTCTCCTCAACAAGGTCGTGCTCGAATACATTCCGCGGTATGGTCAGCGACTCGCCGATGAGGTTCGCAAGTGGGGTGAGTGGTTGAAACATGAGGCAGCTATAAAACTGGCGGACTTCTATCCCCGAGGCGACGACGGCGCGATACCGATGGCTTATTTGTGGGCTCGGACGATTCAATGCGAAGGTCCTGGTTGCGGTGCTGAGGTACCCTTGATTCGCTCGCTCTGGCTGGCCAAAAAGGGCAGCCGATCTATCGTGCTACAAATGAGACCGAAACGCACCGAGAAGCGTGTTGAATTCACGATCATGACGAAGAAACCGGGCGGGTGGGTTGACGAAAGCGACCCAACGGCTACGGCTGTTCCGTCAAACCTAGATGGAACCGTAAAAAGAGGTTCTGTAACTTGCCCTTGCTTCGGGTATACCACGCCGGTCGCGAGAGTTCGCGCTCAGCTATTATCCCGACACGGCGGCGCTGATGATGCAAGGTTAATGTGCGTTGTCTCAAGCAAAGAAGGGGAACAAGGTCGCTTTTACCGTTTACCAACCAGTCAGGACTTTCTTGCGATCGACAAGGTCAAGGCCGAGCTAAGCAGAAACCAAGCGTCAAATCGCGAACGACTGAGCCGTATCCCGGATGAGCTGATCTCTCTCAATGAAATCCGCCGTATTAGCGTTCCTCTCTATGGAATGACCCGTTGGGGAGACTTGTTCTCGTCGCGGCAGGCGCTAGCGTTGTCAACATTGGTAGATCTCGTTTTGAATATCGGGCAAGACCTGCGAAAGAACAACACAGACCCGCAGTTTTCTGCCGCTATCCAGACTTGCTTGGCTCTAGCTGTTAGTCGTCAGTCCGACTACACAACTTCACTTTGCTCTTGGCACACCACTGGAGAGAAAGTGAACCATACGTTTGGGCGCCAGGCGATCCCAATGTTTTGGGACTTTACCGAAGTATTCCCACTCTCGCAGAAGAGCGGTGACTTTGGCGGGGCTCTCGACTGGGTAATCTTCGTATGCGAAGAGCAATCAAGAATCAACCTGCATGGAGGGCTCATCCAGCAGGCATCAGCAACTACACATCCGCTGCCAGAAGATTCAGCAAGCGCTTTGGTTACAGATCCGCCCTATTACGACTCCGTTCCATATGCATACTTGTCAGACTTCTTCTACGTCTGGCTGCGGCGAATGCTCTATCAAATCTACCCCGAAATGCTGCAAGGGAATGAGGTTCCAAAAGCTGCAGAAATTGTGGTTGACCGTCCCCATGAGCTTAGCAACTCGACTAAGGACATTGCCTTTTACGAACGGGAACTTGGTAAGGCCTTCTCTGAAGCTCGCAGGGTAATTCGACCAGAGGGGGTTGGAGCGATCGTTTTTGCGAGTAAAACAACCTCGAGCTGGGAGGCCATCCTAAAGGCGGTAGTTGATGCAGGGTGGATTATTACTGGTTCTTGGCCGATCGACACTGAGATGGAGGCCCGAATAGCTGCGGCGGGGCAGGCTAGGCTCGCCTCCTCTGTACACCTGGTCTGTCGCCCACGTAAGCATCCTGATGGTTCTAACCAAGCCGATGAGGTAGGCGACTGGCGCGATGTCTTGCAAGAATTGCCGCGCCGAATTCACGATTGGATGCCTCGTCTTGCCGACGAAGGTGTGGTAGGGGCGGACGCGATCTTTGCATGCCTCGGTCCGGCGCTGGAAGTTTTCTCACGCTACTCCCGTGTAGAGAAGGCGAACGGCGACACAGTCGTCCTGCGCGAATATCTGGAACACGTGTGGGCGGCAGTAGCCAAGGAGGCCCTCACCCAAGTCTTTAAAGGCGCCGATGCTACCGGCTTTGAACCTGATGCACGGCTCACCGCCATGTGGCTTTGGACGCTGAACGCGCCAATTGCGAACGGCAACACTGAAGAGCGCGAAGAGGAAGACACCGACGAGGATGAAGCAGCCGCGAAGAAACCGAAGGCCGCCGGCTTCAAGCTGGAGTACGATGCGGCGCGCAAGATTGCGCAGGGGCTCGGTGCCGCACTCGAGACCCTGACACATCTGGTCGAGATCAAGGGTGACGAAGCGAGGTTGCTGCCTGTCGCAGAGCGCACACGCCATCTCTTCGGCAAGGACGAGGAAGAAGCAGCGAGGCCAGCGCGGAAGAAAGTTTCGGCACAAATGAATATGTTCGCGGAACTGACCGGAGCCGAAGACACCGAGACTGCCTGGCAGGAAAAGACTGTGACGCGCATCGGTGAGACGACGCTGGACCGGGTGCACCAGGCAATGATCCTGTTTGCCGCAGGGCGCGGCGATGCGCTGAAGCGCTTTGTCGTCGAGGATGGCGTTGGGCGTGATGGCAAGTTCTGGAGGCTAGCGCAGGCGCTCTCGGCGCTTTACCCAACTGGGACGGACGAGCGGCGCTGGGTCGAAGGTGTTATGGCCCGCAAGAAGCAGTTCGGATTTTAATGGTTTCGACACGCAGCAAGGAGTGATTGGGATGGCGCTCAAGCCTTGGTTCAAAGTTGTTACACCACGCGAGGACCTGCGGGAAGGCAAGCCTCTTGATGCGAGTGAATTTGCCGTGCATCTGGATCAGGTGCGCGATGGTCGGGCTCCTGATGTCTATCAAAAGCCAGCGCGGTTCTTTGAGCGGACGTTCCTGACAAAAGGCCTGACGGGTGTCGCTGCCGAAGTGCTGCGGCGCCTGAGTGGCGAAAAGACGGAAACATCGGCCGTCTTCAACATGACTACTCAATTTGGCGGCGGCAAGACCCACTCGCTCACGTTGCTCTATCACCTGGCGAACAACGGCGCGAAGGCGAAGGAGTGGCAGGGTGTCGGCAGGCTATTGCAGGCTGCTGGATTGACCTCCGTTCCGAAGGCAGAGGTCGCGGTATTTGTCGGCACGGAATTCGATCCGCTCTCCGGGCGTGGTGGCGTAGATGGAACACCGATACGCAAGACGCCGTGGGGAGAGATCGCATTTCAACTCGGCGGCGAGAGTGCGCTGAAGGTGCTTGCCGAGCATGAGCGCCAGGGCATCGCGCCGGGCGGCGATGTGATCAGAGCCTTCCTGCCGAAGGACCGGCCGGTGCTGATTCTGATGGACGAGTTGATGAACTTCGTCAGCCGTAGTCGAAAGACCGGCATGGCGAGCCAGCTTTATGCCTTTCTTCACAACCTGAGCGAAGAGGCACGCGGGCGCGACAACATGGTGTTGGCGGTGTCGATTCCGGCCTCCGAACTGGAGATGAGCGCCGATGACCAGTCGGACTATGAGCGCTTCAAGAAGCTGCTCGATCGGGTCGGGAAGGCCGTAATCATGTCGGCGGAGTCAGAGACCTCGGAGATTATTCGCCGTCGGCTCTTTGAGTGGGACGAAAACGCGGTGGATACAGAAGGCCGCGTGTTGCTGAACCGTGACGCATTGAATAGCTGCAGCGAGTTCGGTGAATGGGTGAAGGATCACCGTCAGCAGGTTTCGGAGCAGTTCACATTCGATTCGGCGCGTGAGGCCTTTGCCTCGGCTTTTCCGTTCCATCCGACAGTGTTTTCTGTTTTTGAGCGCAAATGGCAAGCGCTCCCACGCTTTCAGCAGACGCGCGGCATTCTTCGATTGCTGGCGTTATGGGTTTCGCGCGCCTACCAGGAAGGTTATAAGGGAAACCATCGCGATTTTCTCATCGGACTGGGAACTGCACCGCTGGATGATCCCCAGTTTCGCGCCGCGATGTTTGAACAGCTTGGCGAGCATCGGCTCGAAGCAGCCGTGACCACGGATATTTGCGGCAAGAATGATTCACATGCCGTGCGGTTGGACAACGAAGCAATTGAGGCGATTAAAAAGGCCCGGCTGCATCGCAAGGTGGCGACCACGATTTTCTTTGAGTCCAATGGCGGCATGACACGCGCCGAAGCCTCCGCACCGGAGATCCGCTTGGCAGTTGCCGACCCTGACCTAGATATCGGCCACGTCGAAACAGTTCTGGATGCCTTGACCGAGGCCTGCTACTACCTCACAGTAGAACGGAATCGGTATCACTTTAGCTTTAAAGAAAACCTGAACAAGCGGTACGCCGACCGCCGCGCCAACATCAAAGACGGAATCATTAGCGAGCGTGTCCGGGAAGAAATCGAGAGTGTTTTCGCCGCGAACAGTGGGATCAGTCCGATCTATTTCCCTGAAAACAGCGGCAAGATTCCCGACAAGCCCGTATTGACCTTCGTTGTGCTCGCACCGGAGCAGAGCGTAGAGGATGAGAAACGGACCAAGACTTTTATAGAAAGCGCAATCCGGGAACACGGAACGACAGGGAGGACCTACAAAAGCGGACTCATCTTTGTAGCATGCGGTTCGGCCGCTCCTCTCTATGAAGACGCAAGACGCCTGCTCGCATGGCAGGAGATCGAGCAGGAACTGCCCCAGATCAGCGCGGATGATTCGCAGGTTGCGCAGCTTTCAGGCAACATCAAGAAAGCAAAGTTTGACCTCAAAGAATCTGTGTGGCGCAACTACAATACCGTCGCGCTGCTCGGGAAGGATAACTCGGTTCGCCTCATTGACCTCGGCAAGCCCCATTCAAGTGCTGCGGCTTCAATCATCCTGTTCATCCTGAATGAGCTGATGAACGTGGATGAGGTGCAGAAAGGGATTACGCCAAACCTGCTGGTGCGCAATTGGCCACCGGCGCTACCGGAGTGGAACACACGCGCAGTGCGAGATGCCTTCTATGCCTCACCGCTTTTCCCCCGGCTGCTCGATTCCGAGGCCATTCGGGAAACCATTGCGCGGGGTGTTTCTAACGGCCAAATCGCCTACGTTGGCAAAGCTGGAAATGGGAAATACCTGCCTTTTAATTTCGAGCGTACAATCACAGCCTTCGACGTCGAAATCTCCGAAGAGATGTACATCATCACCAAGGAAACAGCTGAGGCATACCGGCAACAAATGGCGAAGCCCGAACGTCCTGCCGAAACCGAGCCGCTCTTTCCTGGTATCGATGGCGTTGCCGCGACCGGGTCACAGCCGATTTCTGCGAAGCCAACGCAGGGTCCCGTTGGTCAGAAGAGCGGGCCGAGCGCTACCCAACTCCCGCTGGAGCTTACCTGGTCAGGAGAGGTGCCATCTCAAGTGGATGAATTTCTACACCAAGTTTCTGACACAGCTCGGAGTAGGGAATGATCTCAGCCTTAACGTCAGTGTGAAGTGCAAGCCACAGGGCGGGTTGTCACCCCAGAAGGTGGAAGAGATTAAAAGCGCCCTCCGCGAACTGGGCCTTGACGATACTCTCAATTAGTCTCCAGCTGTCAGATCCCTTCAGGCTTGTCATAGGCCAGCCCAATCTCGGCATATGTTGAGCCGGGAGCGGGAATGAAGCTATATTGTTGTCAACCAGTTCGACCGGCCCAGCGAGGATTGCGATGCGGTTTTTCCCCAAGCGCACCCAATCCGTTGCCGTCCTTGTCACGTGTACGGTCGCGATCATTCTCGTTGTTGCGTTTGTTCGTTACCGCACTCGGCGGCGGATCAACTCAGACACTGCCGACGCGCTCCTGCAGCGTGCCGACGATATGTCGTGGCTCAACAGCTGGATTGAAGCGGAGCCCCTGTATCGCAGGGCCGAAATTCAGTTCGTGCGCAACCATGAACCCGCTAAAGCGTTGTATGCCCACGTCAGCGAAATGCAGGCGCTGAGCGAGTCGTCGATCACAATTCCTCAACAAATCGCGGAACTTCGGCAGGATCTGACCCTGCCAGCGGCGCATGACAGGGAGACGAGGCTTCGCATTCTCACAATACTGGGCATGCTTGAGGTGAATTATGACTCGGCGATGGCGCGTAAGACCTGGACTGAGGTGGAAACTCTGGCGCTCAAACAGCACCATTATCTCCTCGCATCGCGTGCTGTTGGCGAACAAGGAATAGCGGCGTTCCTGCTCGGCGATATTGCAACCGCGAAGAAGGACGTGGTTCGGGCGTGGATGGTCGCCAAGGTTGCCGACCCCGCCGCCCACATTCGCTATGCCAGCATGTACGGCACGGGTCTGGTCGAGCTTCATAAATATAAGGAGGCGCTCGGGCCTCTCAACGAGGCGATCAAGGTAGCCGCAAAGACGCCCGGCGCCGCCTATCCCACAATTGCAATCACGGCCAAAATCGAAGCCCTTAGCGGCCTCGGAGAGAACAATCAGGCTCTCGCATTGGCGGCAAGCGAGATGAAGCGGGTCTCCGCATACCATTTGGCCGGCCATCTCTATGAGCTTTATCAGACAACGGCTGATGTGTATGAGCGCATGGGCCAATGGGACCAGGCCATTTCCGATCTCAATCGCTCAGCTGTGTATTCCAAACAGCTCTTCTATTGGAGAGGACTGACGCAAGTGGACGGGCTCCTCGCAAAGGCTTACCTGCACCAGGGGGCTCTCCAGCCAGCACTGACCGCCATCGACGAAGCCATCGATGCCAACAGGAAAATTCCGGATGAACTCTATTTCGTTCCGCGTGATCTCGGCATAAAGGCACAGATTCTCGCACGGCTCGGCAGGACAAAGGCGTCGAATGATCTCTATGAAAAGAGCGCCGATATGCTGGACGCGCTCCTTACCCGGGTCCCGACGCCCACAGTCGAACGCCAGTTGTTGAACGATTTGAGGCTCGTGTACGCCGGGTACTTCATTTCCCTCATTCATCAGGGAAGGCCGGCTGACGCTTTCCGCGTGATCGAGCGGGCACGCGGCCGAGTGGAAGCACAGCTTCTCACTCACCATGAGATCATCGCGCCGCATCAACCGAGTGAAGTCGAGATTCGTCTCACGAAACTTAACCTGGAACTGCTGGACGCCGATAGCACATCAGCTCGAAGCCACATACTCGAAGCCGTCTACAGCACTGAGCAGCAACTCGGCGATAACCAAGAGGCCGACTTCGCTCCACCTATTCCCGTCGCGTTGAATAGACTCCGGAGCGATTTGCACCCTTCTGAACTCTTCGTCGAATATGTGCTCTCGGAGCCGGTCTCTTATGCACTTGCCGTAACGCGAACGACGGTCCATTGTTATGCGCTTCCTGCAAGAGGCGTCATGCAAAAGGAGGTCATGCAGTACCGTTCCGAACTAATGGCGAAGAAGACCGATCCGGCTCTCGGCCAAAAGCTCTTTAAGAGCCTCCTGGGAGGGATACCCGAATTCAATCTGAAACCAGATCTGATCGTGGTGCCGGACGGAGACTTGAATCTCCTTCCGTTTGCCGCCATGATGAATGGCGGTCAATATGTCCTGGCTTCACACATTGTGAGCGTGGCGCCATCCGGCACTGCATTCGATCTGCTGAGGCACCGCCCCGCGCTGAATGATCAAGACACCAGGCTTCCGTTTCTTGGTGTGGCGGCATGGACCGCCAGAGCGCGGCCGGACAACCTTCTCGCCCTCATACGCCGGGCCGTTTCAGTGCCGGAGAGACGGGAGCTTGTTTCACTTCCTGAAAGCAGGTATGAGGTTGAAACCGTTGCCGACGACTTTCCTGGCCCCGACACCATCCTCTTAGGTACACACGCAACCGAAACGGCATTCAAGCGGCTTCCCCTCAGCCGCTACAAAGTCATTCACCTGGCGCTGCACGGCTACGTCGATCCCGAGTTTCCGGACCGGTCAGCGTTAGTGTTCGCCCCTGAAGAGCCGCCCAGAGATGACGGCCTTCTCCAGATACGTGAGATCCGGCGATTGCCACTGGACGCCAGTCTCGTGACACTCTCCGCATGCGACACCGGCTTGGGGCCCATCGGTGAAGAAGGTGTGGGCAATATTGTCAACGCGTTCATCGATTCCGGAGCCCGCAGCGTGGTTTTCACGCTCTGGGCAGTTGAGGACCAGGCCACAACCCACCTTATGATCGGATTTTATCGCCATCTCGGCAGTCACGAAGCAAAGGCCGAGGCTCTCCGAAGCGCCCAGTTGGAGATGCTGCATTCAGGCGCGCCACCCTACTACTGGGCTGCTTTCGAGTTGGACGGCGAGCCAGCGGACGGTCTCTTTGGACCCCTGACAAACGACATTCCCCACAGGAGAAACGATGACGAACTCCAACAGTCAGCCCGCGGCGGCCGTTGAACTCTCAACGGCGGATCGGCACTTGATCCTTGAGAACGTACTCTCCGCCCTTCGGAAGAGGTTCTATTCTCCGGAAAGACTGAACGGAGACTGGCAGGCAGCGGTGGAACGCCATAGGGCCGTCATCGAAGAGAGCCCCGATGCGAATGCATTTGAGAACGCCATGAGCGCACTGCTCAAAGAACTGCGCACATCGCACCTCGGATTCTTTCACAGCAATGCGCGTCGGGCATCGAGCCGCGCCGCTTCGTCGCGCCCCGCGCCGAAGAAGTCTTCCTGTGCGGCTGCAAACACAGCCGTGGCGCCCCGTTCTGCGACGGCGCGCATACCAATCTGCC
>JAJZKY010000098.1 GCA_021803885.1 Planctomycetota bacterium | reverse complement strand
TATCTGCGGCAACTCGGCTGGGTGGACATGAAGGCGGACGGATCTCGCGTTTGGTTCGGTACCGATCAGCGAAAAATTGTCGATCAGGTCCTGCTGGATTGCGGCATTACACCCGACCCCGTTTAGCGTATCGACGAGGGGATTCGCATGGAGCAAAATTCGGCGCCATTACAACTTGAGTTCTGGCTGCGGCGGATGGCTCTTCGACGTCGGAGATTGGTCGGGGGCGTTATCGCCCGCGCCGTTTTTGGTGCGGTGGGTATGTTGCTCATGCCGCTGATCGGTTTTGTCATCGCGATCTGTTTCGGTTATCTGCTGGTCGTATTTGTCATTGCCACCACAACTCACGCACAGCGGGATGCACTGGCGGTGATTCTGCTTTTGCTGATCTATGGCATCTATCTGGGCATGGTGGGGTGGGCGTTTCGGTCGGAATATCAAACGGGGTTGTTTCTTTATCAAGGCGCTCAGCATAAACCGCCGGCGGATATTATCCGGCAGCCAAAGATGGTCCCCTTTTTTTACGTTCCGATAGGACTCGACCTGCTCCATGATGATGCCCCGGTGGGAATTCTCATGCGCCTGCCAGTTTATTGGGCCCGAATTCTGGCGCGGGCGGCCATTCAGTTGCGGGTGTACCGGTCCATCAAAGAGTTCAACCCGGCGCCGGCGGCGCAGATTCTTACGGAGCTCGCCAAGCGGGGGGAGGGAATCAAAACGGAAGAATTGCTGCAACCGGGCGCATCCCTCGAGATTCTGCACGATCCGATCACCTATCTGATCGTGCTCGATATGATCGGCATCACACCGGCGTGGTCCAAGATATGGCTGAATCCGGAAATCCGCCGATCCATCGAGGCGAGCTGACGGTCCACCGACGGCACCACCCGTTCTCCGCTTTATTTTGCCGCCAGTTTGGCCGTAATCTGCGCTACATGCTTCCCTTGGAAGCGGGCAATGGCCAATTCATTCTCGCTGGGACTGCGGTCACCCTTTGCGCCGGCGAGGGTGGTAGCACCGTAGGGCGTTCCGCCGGTGACCTGATCCATGGCCAGCAGTTTCTGCTCGGAATAAGGCACACCCACAATCACCATGCCATGATGCAGGAGCGTGGTATGAAAACTGGTAATGGTGGTTTCCTGGCCGCCATGCTGCGATGCCGTGCTGGTAAACACGCTGCCAACCTTGCCGATCAATCCGCCGGTCGCCCATATCTGGCCGGTCTGATCCAAAAAAGTTCGCATCTGTCCGGCCATATTTCCGAATCGCGTCGGCGTGCCGAAAATGATGGCGTCCGCTTCGGTAAGTTGGGATGGATTGATGACGGGGATGTGAGCGAAGGCTTTTTGTGCCGCCGCAGCGCCATGCTTTTCAAGAACATCGGCAGGGATGGTTTCCGGCACGCGGAATACCTTCACATCCGTCCCGCCAACTTCGCGTGCCCCTGCGGCAATGGCTTCCGCCATCTGCCAGATGTGGCCGTACATACTGTAAAACACGACATAAATTTTTGTTGACATGGCGAACTCCTTAAAAAACCAATCGCACCACCATTTAGTTTAATGCTATACCTTTTCTCCGGTTTCGTCAACTTCACTCAAAGGGAATTCACCCGCGTGGGTGCGGCGGGCGGCTGCGGCGGCGGATAAGGTGTGCGGAACGCGGAATGTATGGTTATTCACGTCCATCTGGAATGGCAGATGTCAGTATGGACTGTAAGATGCTCTCTTGGCCGTCGAGTGTGTTGCGTAAAGCCGGACATATCGGTTGATTTTCAGGGCCAATAAAGAATCGGAGTCCGTTATGATATCCCGGATTGCACGAGTAACGATGTTGGGCCTGCTGGTGTTCGTTTTGCCCGGCGGGTTGTCCGGGTATTCGCAAAACACTTTTGCGGCCAGCGTAGATTCGACCGGTGGGGCAGCTCCTTCCGGCACGGCCCCGGTCCACGTCCGGGCGGGACAGAGCGTTCAAATCGGTCCGTTTTATCCGGGGGCGCCGAACGGTATCGTTTTTGTTGTGAATCAGCACGCCGCATTTTTATTGCGTATCGGCTGGCTTCAAAACGGGCACTTGCGGGATGGTTATCGCGCTTTTGTGGCGGACATGAAAGGGTACGGACCTTGGGCGGCCGGTGGCTGGTACAACCGTCTGATTTGGCAGGCGGGCGCGGCACGCGTGCAACTTCGTTGGAGCCGGACCGGCACATCGATTGTCGGGCAACTGAAATCTTCCCGGCCGATACGAATTGCATTGGAAGCCACCCCATCCTGGCCTGAGTTTCCGACTCGATATTTCGTAACTGGCGACCGAATGAATGGTGCTGGAATGCAGGACGGCAAAGTTGTCGCCCGCTGGCAGATGGTTACAAACCCAATCCCGAGAGTCGAAATCAGTGCCTCCCATCATGCGGCTTTGGCGAAGCACGTACAGAACGATAGTGGCAGCGCCGCTCGCACGGGGGCCTACAGTGCGTTGGTATTTAATCTAAAGCCCGATGTAAGCATTTATTTTGCCGCCGGAATCGGCTCGCTGAGGAATGTCAAAGACGCCCCCGCCATTATCGCCGCCGCCCGTCGTCGCTACGATGCCACGCGTGTTGTCGCCCGCGGAAGTTGGGGCAATTTCCTTAAGCCGATTAACCGCGATTTAAGTTTTGCCCGTATCTACAGCCCGCACACCAAGATCACCGGATATGTGGCCATGCGGAGGTTGAGTTTGTCGGGGGGACAGATGGTGTTTGAATGGGATAGCTTTTTTGCGGCCCTGCAGGGGGCCATTGCCCATCCTTACCGGAGTCGACAGACCATTCGTCTCGTATTCGCAGGTCAACTCGCAAGCGGTATGTTACAGAACTATTTCGGAAATGGTCCTGGAACGCCGAATCGCGCCCAGCCTCCGATCTCCGCAATGTGTGTCTGGAAGCTTTATCAGCGCGATCCGGATATTGGCTTTCTACGGGCGATTTATCCCAAGCTGGTGAAATGGCACAACTGGTGGTTCTCCACCAATCCCGCGACCGGCTTGCCATTTCGTGATGTCGACAAAAATGGTTTGCTGGGGTATCGCAACGCCCCGGAGAGCGGCATGGACGACAGCCCCATGTATGACAATGCCCGCATTGATCCCACGACTCAAACCATGGAACTTGATGACGTCGGCCTTAACAGTCTCTGGGCTGCGGATGCCGGATATCTAGCTCGCATTGCTGCCGCAATTGGAAAGCCGGAAAGCGCGGCCCATTTTCTGAGGCAGAAGCAGGCGATGATCCGTCGCATCAACCGTTTGCTGTGGAATCCAAAGGTGGGTATGTATGAGAACCGCTTCCTAAAGCCGCAGGCGGCGGACCTGCCCATTCCCTGCAGGGATTACAGCCTGGCCGACGGCAAACCGGGTATTGAAGGTCAGTATTATCGAGGCACCGATTTTAACCATCTGCTGCTGACGCGCGTGGATCAGGCAGTGGATTTCAACTGGTTTTCGTTTCCACCTGCTCCGGCCTTTGGGGGGCAAATGTCACATTCGCCCATGACCGTGCGATGGCGGGGCTTTCTCACGCCGCATACCACCGGAAATTACCGTCTGATTCTTAATCTCACATACCCCTTTGTGCTCACCTCACCGCCGGGCTTCCTGCCATCTATCGCGGGTGCCAGGTTATGGATAAATGGAAAACTGCTGATCAATCATTGGAAGGTCAAATCCGTAACCCGCTACGTCGGTCCGGTTATTCACCTTCGGGCAGGCCATGCCTATGCGATCAAACTGGAATATCGACGCCTGCGAGGTGGAGCCATGGTGCAGTTGCGATGGCAACCGGCGGGCGCATCCAAACGCATTTTCTCCACGCAGATTTCCCCCACGAATTTCTACCCCATGATCATCGGAGCACCCACCAAGGCCATGGCCGCAAAAATGCTGGCAGTCCTGCAGAGTCGGCGTAAATTCTGGGGTCATTATGTATTTCCCACCACTCCCCGGGATAGCCCGACGTTTAAGCAGCAGAGTTACTGGCGCGGAAAAATCTGGGCGGCCACCAATTATCTGCTGTTCCAGGGACTGAAGCGTTACGCCTCAGCCCGATTGCTCAACAGCGTGGCGGCGAAAAGCGTGGCGCTTTTTATGCGCAACTGGCGAGCCTCCCATACCTGGAATGAAAATTATTATTTTACCGGCCAAGGTTCGGGTATATCGCATTGCACATGGGCACCGCTTCTGTGTCTGATGGGATTGGAGGATATTTGCGACATCCGGCCCGATGGCAAAATTGCCCTCAACGGAACGTTGAACGAAAAGATACATCTTCAGAATATCCCCATTGATGGCGTGCTCTATGATGTACGGGTTATGCTTGGCCATACCGAATTAATCCACGACGGCCGGATCATCATGAAAGCCAACGGCATGATTGCGGTGCACTCGCTGCCGCACTGACTCAAGCATGTATTTGTGCGTGGCGGTTACAGAACACGTCATGAATGTCCTCGTCATAACGTCTGCTCTCACAGTCGGTAAACTGCGGCTTGCCAAGATCAGTCACGCTGGTCGACAATATTCGGCCCGCAAACCTCGGCGGCCTGTGCTGTGGGGGGCAGCGCGGGGAGCCAAAGACCGAGCACTCTCCAGGGTGATTTGTTGTGCGACATAAATCAACCATGGTGGAAGTTCGCGCTCTATCGCTGCGACAGGATGCCATGCGCCTTGGCCGTTCCCGCAATTTCGGCGGTTGCGGGCTGGCGTGCCGACTCTGGAAACTTTCTGGAGTGGGACCGATTCTGGGATAGATGCCTGGCCTGCGATGGCCGCTCCGGGGTATGCCGGAAGCAGGTATTGCAACGGATGGTGGTGAATCGGTTGGTGGAGCCGGGGAGTGAATTTCGCCTGCACCGCCGATGGTTTACCGACAGTGCGATGGATGAACTTCGGCAGGCGGACAGAGCTGCCGCCGGAGGCGATCCGCCCGTCGATACGGCGTGCGGCAGGACACCGCGCATAAATTGCTCATAGCCGTTAAACTTTTCGCCTGCGCAGCTTTTGGTTTAAGGCCGGCGCAGGATGAAATTTGGTTCAGGGGTTTCATATCAATGCCCAAGCGGACGGACATCAAAAGTATTCTGATTATCGGTTCAGGCCCGATCGTCATCGGACAGGGATGCGAATTTGATTATTCGGGTACTCAGGCGTGCAAGGCACTCAAGGAAGAGGGATACCGGGTGATTCTGGTGAATTCCAATCCCGCCACCATCATGACCGACCCCGACATGGCCGACCGCACCTATATTGAACCACTCACCGTTGAAGCGATTACCAAGATTATCGAAAAAGAACGTCCGGATGCCCTGCTGCCGACGCTCGGCGGACAGACCGGTTTGAACCTGTCGGTCGCGCTGGCCGACGCCGGCGTGCTGGAAAAATATGGCGTCCGCATGATCGGTGCCACCCGTGAAGCGATTCATCGTGGCGAAGACCGGAAGATCTTCAAGCGGATCATGGAAGATATCGGCCTGAAGGTGCCCAAAAGCGGGCTCGCCTATACGCTGGATGAAGCCCGACAGGTGGTGGCCACCACCGGGCTGCCGTGCATCATCCGAGCGTCATTTACGCTCGGTGGCACCGGTTCGGGCATCGCATGGAACATGGAGGAATTCGAAACGCTCGCCCAGCGCGGACTCGATGCATCCATGATCAATGAAATACAGATTGATCAATCGCTCATCGGCTGGAAGGAATATGAACTCGAGGTCATGCGCGATCGGGCCGACAACGTGGTGATCGTCTGCAGTATTGAAAATTTTGATCCCATGGGTGTGCACACCGGCGACAGCATCACCGTGGCTCCGGCTCAGACACTGACCGACCGGGAATACCAGCGCATGCGCGATGCGTCGGTCGCCATTATTCGAGCCATCGGAGTTGAGACGGGCGGATCCAACATTCAATTTGCGATTAATCCGCGTAATGGGGACATGGTGGTGGTGGAGATGAACCCGCGCGTGTCGCGGTCGTCGGCACTGGCCAGTAAGGCGACGGGATTCCCCATCGCCCGCATCGCCGCCAAGCTGGCTGTGGGTTATACACTCGACGAACTGCCCAACGATATCACGCGCAAAACGGTGGCCTGTTTTGAACCATCGATCGATTACGTGGTGGTGAAGATACCCCGCTGGACGTTTGAAAAATTCCCCGATGCGGATGAAACGCTCACCACGCAGATGAAAAGTGTCGGCGAGGCGATGAGCATTGGGCGTACCTTCAAGGAGGCGCTGCAGAAAGGTATCCGCTCGATGGAGGTCAAGCGGTTCGGCCTGGGGCTGGATCGTATTGACAAATGGTGGCGCCGGGAGCAGGCGGAATATGACGCCTCCCGCGCCCGGCAGGAACAGACGCTTGGGCACCGTGGCAGTTTTGTCACCCTCACCGCCGCCATGGAAGAGGCCGCGCAGGTCTGGCCCGTGCCGGAGGAAAAACTCATCCGCAAACTTTCCGTTCCGTCGCAGGGGCGGCTCTATTACATCCGCTACGCGATGAAGCTGGGGTATTCGGTTGAGAAGATTTACCAGCTTACCAACATCGATCCGTGGTTCCTGTCGCAGATCAAGGAATTGGTGGATTTTGAAGCCGCACTGCTTTCCAACCGGCAGACGGCAGTTTCAGCCGCGCAAGGCGCTTTGGCCGCAATCGATCAGGGGGCCTTCGGTGAATTGCTGCGACGGGCGAAGGAGTACGGCTATTCCGATGTGCAGCTTGCCACGGTTTGGGGATTGAAAGCCGCGCGTGTGCGTGAACTGCGAAAATCATTGTCCATTGAGCCGGTCTACAAGCTCGTGGACACCTGCGCCGCCGAATTTGAAGCCGCCACGCCCTATTATTATTCCAGTTATGAAAAACCGCTGATGAAGATGGTTCGTGGGCGGGTTGAGACGACCGTGGATGATGAAGTGCGCATCTCCGACCGCCGGAAGGTGATCATTCTCGGCGGCGGGCCGAACCGGATCGGCCAGGGGATTGAGTTTGATTATTGCTGCGTGCAGGCGGCTTTTGCCTGCCGGGATCTCGGTTTTGAAAGCGTGATGATCAATTCCAATCCGGAAACGGTCAGCACCGACTACGATACATCCGACCTGCTCTTTTTCGAACCTCTCACCCATGAGGATGTCCTCAACATCATCGAGCGGGTCAACGGGCGTCCGCTTTCCGAGCCCGGTGGCCTGGTGCACGGCGTGATTGTTCAGTTCGGCGGCCAGACGCCTCTGAATCTGGCCCGGGGCCTCAAGGACGCCGGCGTGCCCATCATCGGTACGGCCGTGGAATCCATCGAGGCGGCTGAAGATCGTGAGAAATTTAATAATCTCATCCGGCAACTGGGGCTGCGCCAGCCCGAAGGGGGCATCGCCTTCAGCGGTGAGGAGGCTCGCAGGGCAGCGGAAAAAATCGGCTACCCGGTGCTGGTACGCCCCAGCTTTGTGCTCGGCGGCCGGGCGATGGAAATCGTCTCCACCGAAGCCCAGCTCGATTATTACATCCGCCACGCCGTGGAGGTGGCCGATGACCATCCGGTCCTGATCGATCGATTCCTCGGCGACGCGACGGAAGTGGATGTCGACGCACTGGGGGACGGCGAATCCTTCATGGTGCTGGGCGTGATGGAGCATATTGAAGAAGCAGGCATCCACTCCGGCGATTCCGCCTGTTCGCTCCCGCCCTTCAGCCTCGCTCCGGAGATCATTGACCAGATTCGCCGCAATACTCTCGCCCTGGCGTCAGCACTGAGAGTTCGCGGGCTCATGAATGTGCAGTTTGCGATCAAAGATGATCAGGTATACGTGCTGGAGGTCAATCCGCGTGCCAGCCGGACGGTGCCGTTTGTCAGCAAGGCGACCGGCGTGCCGTGGGCCCGGATCGCCGCCAAACTCATGTGCGGGAAAACCCTCTCTGAGCTGGGTATCTCGCGTGAAGTGATCCCGCAGAAGCACGTGGCGGTGAAGGAAAGCGTATTTCCATTTAATAAATTTCCCGGCGTGGATGTGATCCTCGGCCCCGAGATGCGCTCCACCGGTGAGGTGATGGGCATTGACCGCACGTTCCCGGTGGCGTATGCCAAATCGCAGATGGCGGCCGGCGGAAGCCTGCCGACATCCGGAACGGTCTACATCAGTGTGCGCGATACCGATAAAGCCGCGATCGTGCCGATCGCCCGGAAAATCGCCTCCGCAGGTTTCAGCATCATCTGTACGGGCGGCACCCATAAAGTTCTTGAGGCGGCGGGGGTTCCGTGCAGCCGGATTAATAAAATTCAGGAAGGGCGTCCGAACATCATCGATGTGATTAAAAATCATCAGGTGCAGCTCTTGATCAATACGCCCACGCACAAAGGGCCCACGACGGATGAAGGGCAGATTCGCGCCGCCGCCGTCCTGCACAAAATCCCGATCATCACCACGGTAACCGCCGCCGAGGCGGCTGCCGAGGCGATGGTTAGCCTCAAGGCGGCAGATTGGACCGTCAAACCCATTCAGGAATATTACGCCGAAATGGTTGAATCATCGAAATAAGCAGCTTCGACCGGCGCTCGGCCGGCGTGTGAGTTCGAGCCCACCCGGCGTTGGAATCGACCGGCTATGCCGGGCAGAAATCCCTGCTTCGCGGCATGCAGCCGATAATGACAAATCTCCGGTTTCTTCATCACCCGGGTGCCCGGGCCGCCCGATACTCCTTGTACATGTCAGCTCATCCTGAATGAAGCGGCGTACGTAATTTGGAGAGGGCCATGATCGCAGAGACGGCTCAGTGCGGTGATCCTTCAGAGGTTCCAGCTATACCGGGCAAAGTGTATCTTTCCGAGTTGATGGGGGCGCTAAGTTATGCCCTCGATCTGACCGAGGGGCTCCCGCCGGGGCACTGCCTGCGAGCCTGCTGGATCGGCACACAGATTGCGATTGAATTATGTCTGGACGACGAGGCGCTTTCAGATACTTTTTTCACCATTTTGCTCAAAGATGCCGGATGCTCCAGCAACGCCGCCCGCATTTATGAACTTTACGATAACGACGATTTATCGGTCAAGGCGGATTTTTACACCGTGAATCATCAAAGCCTGGTTCAGGTGACGAAGTTTGTCTGGTCGCATCTGGCTCCGCATGCGCCGATTCGCGAAAAACTCTCGCGACTTGTGCACCTCGCCGTCAACGGAAATGAACTGCAGGATGAAGTGGTATCGGCCCGATGCCAGCGCGGAGCCGCCATCGCCAAACGAATGGGGTTTAATGATCGTGTGGCTGAGGCAATCAACGGCCTCAACGAGCATTGGAATGGTAACGGGCGGCCGAACCGCCTGAGCGGCAGCGCCATCCCGTTGCAGAGTCGCATTGCCCTTCTGGCGCAGGTGACGGAGATATTTTACTCGGCGGGTGGTCCGGCTCAGGCACTTAAGGAGGTGTACCAGCGCAGCGGCACCTGGTTTGATCCGCGGCTGGTAACGGCATTGAGTCGTGCAGCGGGTAAACCGGGTTTCTGGTCCACCCTCAAATCTCCGAACTTGGAAAAGACGGTCATGAGCCTGGAACCGGCATCTCACGCCATGGAGGTGGACGACGGGCAGATCGACATCATCGCCGAGGCGTTCGCGGAGGTGATAGACTCCAAGAGCCCCTTTACCTCGGGCCATTCCGACCGCGTGGCGATCTTTGCCGATGCCATCGCCGCTGAACTTGGTTTTTCGTCGGCTCGGCGCCGGTGGCTGCGGCGTATTGCGCTTCTACACGATATCGGCAAGTTGGGCGTGAGCAACGCCATTCTGGATAAGCCCGGCAAACTCACCGATGAGGAATGGACGAGCATCCGTCGGCACCCGGTCTATTCACGCAGCATCTTGGAACGCATCTCGATATTTGCCTCTCTGGCCCCGATTGCCGGAGCTCACCACGAGCGGCTTGACGGCCGGGGATATCCCGACGGGATCGGTGCCGATCAGATTTCCATCGAAACCCGCATCATCACCACCGCTGATGTTTTTGATGCGCTGACGGCCGATCGCCCCTATCGCAAAGCGATGTTACTGGAACAGGCTATGGCGATTCTGGAAAAAGATCGGGGTACGGCGATTGACGGTGATTGCCTTGATGCCCTGAAAAGGGCGATTGAAAACTCGGGTGGTGCCCTGCTGAAGGCTGATCATTAAGCAGATTTGCCAATCGGTACGGCGAGGACGTGGTCGCCCTTGGCCTCTGCCTGCCGCCACGCGGTCAGAACATGCCGAGTTGCAGTTTAGCGGCTTCCGACATGCGGTCTTTTGTCCACGCGGGCTCCCAGACCAGATTCACCTTGGCTGATTTGATTCCCTCCACCGATGCGACCGCCTGCTGAACCTGCGGGGGCATGGTGCCGGCAACCGGGCAGCCCGGCGCGGTGAGGGTCATATCCACCAGCACATCTTTTTCCGGTGAAATTTCAATACGGTAGATCAGTCCGAGATCATAAATGTTGACAGGAATTTCGGGGTCGTAAATGGTGCGTAATTTTTCAATGATATCCGCCTCCATTGCACTGTTTTCAATGGCGGAGATGATCTGGGTCGGGGTCGCCGGTCCATCGCCGTCGGCGGATGAAGCAGGCGGGCGAACACCCGGCGTGGGGGGCGTGGCATTGACGGGCAGGGGGACGGAATTCGGGTTTTTGAATACAAACCCCCGCCCCGCTGTATCATCCCGATAGGTGATTTCGGTTCCCTGCAGGCTTGGCAGGCTCACCGGATCGCAGGCGATGGTGATTCCCAGCGATTCAAAAATCACATCGTCATCATGCCGCACTTCAGTGAGGTCCAGACTGTAATTAAACCCCTGAACATTGCGCCCTTTGATGCCG
>JAJZKY010000097.1 GCA_021803885.1 Planctomycetota bacterium | reverse complement strand
GGGAATTTCCAGTTGCAGCAACACCAGATCGGCCAAGGAGATGACTGCACGCATCTTTCGGGCGAACGCCGGGGTATACTTCCACACGGCGTTGGCGCCGGTGGCCACGGAAATGAGATTCTGCCCGGTGTTATCCACCAAGATTAGGGCGATGCCGGTACTGTGGCCTGGATGGCGTACGATGAATTCAGTTAGCATGTCTTCCTGGCGAAAATTTTCGATTGCTTGGCGGCCGAATGCATCATCGCCGACGCTGGCAACCAATCTAACGGTGGCCCCAAGCCGGGCGGCGGCCACGGCCTGATTGGCGCCCTTGCCGCCGGCGGCCATCATAAAGACGCCGCCGCTGACAGTTTGTCCCGGGGCGGGCAGATATGCGTTTTTGACCACCATATCCATATTGACGCTGCCAATGACAAGAATGTGGGGAATTTTCATTGCCTGCTCCAAAAAGAATCAGATGGCAAGTTAATGGCTTGCTCGACGTTCTACAACCTGATGAGGCACGCTCTGCGCTTACAGACGCTTGGTCGGCTCATATGGCTGGTTGCGGCTGGAGTAACTCTGGTGAGGGAAACTCAAGCCATCTATCGGCGCCCCTGGTTTACGCCCGTGAGTAGCTAATCAACGCAAAGGTGAATGTTTTTGTTTTTTTTCTGTGGCCTTGCTGGAGAAAACGTAGTAAGATGAAGAGCGGCGTGGGTGGTGGAACGCCGGGCGGGGTACCTTTCCAGGACGGCAAAGGGCGTTCAATTGGATTAGACCTCGCTGCTGTAAGATCGAAGCGGGATTTTTGAATGAAAATTGACCCCCGGTATCTGGTCGAAGATGGCACCGAAATTTTCGGCGGCTCGGAACTTTTGCTCAAGGGTTGCTTGGAGACGCCGGGAGGTGTTGCCCTGCTTACCGGCTATCCAGGTTCGCCGTTGGCGGGTTTTTTTGATTCATGTCATGACATTGGCGAGTTGCTGACCGAAAAGGGCGTGTGCGCCAAAATGGCCAATAATGAGGCCATCAGTGTGGCCATGCTTAACGGCGCGCAGATGGTCGGTGTGAAGGCCATCGCCGTGTTTAAATCCGTAGGCCTGCATGTTGCCGCCGATGCCTTGGCGCTGGGCAACTTGGCGGGCATACCGCACGCGACCGGCGGAGCGGTGGTGGTTTCTGGCGACGATCCCTGGAGCGATTCCACGCAAGTTCCGGCCGATTCGCGATTTCTATTTGAGCATTTGCGCGTTCCTGTGATGGAACCGGCCAATCCACAGGAACTCAAAGATTGGGTGGCCCATGCGTTTGATTTATCCGTGGCCGCCAAGTTGTATCTGGGAATGATGGTAACGGTGCCGTTGGGCGACGGCGGCGGCACTGTGGAATGCCGGCCCAACCATTGGCCCAGCATTTCCACCAACGCACGCATTGCGATTGAAACCGGAAAAATTCCCGTGGAAACCACGGTGCTCTTGCCCCCGCGAAGCTGGCGCCAGGAACTGACCTTTGCAGATCGCTTCAAGTCGCTGCTGGCCCGCTGCCGGGAATTGGGCCTCTCACGCATTTTATATCCCATCGAGCGCAGTTGGCGCGGCGGGCGTTCTCAGCGCTGCCCGGTGGGTTTTATTGCCTCCGGCATGTCGCATACCATGCTGGCTCATGCGCTGGGCGAAATGGGGCTTCTGGGTCAATTCCCCATGCTCAAATTGGCCGTGAGTTACCCGGTGGATACCACTTTGGTAGACGAGCTTGCCGCGATGTGCGAACGCATTATCGTGGTGGAGGAACGGCGAAGTTTTATTGAAAAACAGGTGGCGGAGCATCTCACGCAGCGCCGCCAGACCGATCCGGAACATGTCAGTGCACGCGTGGAGCTTTGGGGTAAAACGTTTCCGGGGAAAACGTCCGGCATTCCTTCCACCCGCGGGCTTCATCCCTCGATTCTCATTGAACTGTTGACCCAATTTTTGCGTGACACGCCGGGCATCCCCCACGAGTTGTCCAATGGAAGGCTCACGGAAGAATTGGATACGATCGCCATGGCCAGCCAGGTGCAGATGACCGTGCCCGTGCGCACCCCGGCATATTGTCCGGGCTGTCCACATCGTGATTCTTCCAGCGCGCTGCTGGAAATTCGCAAGCGTCTGCTCGACCCCGAGTACATGAAAAACCAATATGGCCGAGGTCCGATGGACTTGGTTGCGCACGGTGATACCGGCTGCTATACGATGATGATGTTCGAGCCGAACAAGCCGCTGATGCATAATTACAGCGGCATGGGTCTGGGTGGCGCCACCGGCGGCGGCGTGGATCCATTCATCAGCAATAAACAACTGGTATTTATGGGGGATGGCACTTTTTTTCATTCCGGGCAGTTGGCCATCGCCAATTCGATCACCCAGGGCCAGGATATTACGTATATCATCCTGGAAAACAAAACCACCGCCATGACCGGTCATCAACCCAACCCCACGCTGCAGGAAGATATTGTGGGCCATACGGTGCTGGCCCACGATATCGAGAGAATCGTTCGGGCCATTATTCCCGATGCCGCCGGACCGCTGGGCATGAAGCGAAAGGATGGAAGCGTGGTGCCGCAGGGCCGGGTTCTACGCATGAACCCCGCGAGCCGCGAGGAATACCGTGATACCCTGGAGCGGGTGATTCTGGAAGATGGCGTCAAGGTGGTGATAGCAGACAAAGAGTGCGGCATCACCTTTAACCGGCGGAAACATCGGGCCGAAGTGGCTGAAAAAAAAGACCACGGATTTGTGCGGCAAAAATCGTACATGAATGTCACCGACGAGGTGTGTGAGTATTGTCTGGAATGCACCAACCAGACCGGCTGTCCCGCCTTGAAGATAACGGAAACCGATTACGGCCCAAAGATTCAGACTGATTTCACCACCTGCGTGAACGATCAGGCCTGTTCGCGCATTCACGCCTGCCCGAGCTTTGAGCAGGTGATTGTTACGCGCAAGCGCCCGCCGCGCATGTCGGATGAGGTCGTGGATTTAACCGGCATGCCCGAGCCGCCGGCGATGAAGATGCGGGAACAATGGCGCTGTTACCTGGCCGGGGTGGGTGGCATGGGCATTGGCGTAGCGGGTGAAATACTGGTGCGGGCCGGGCACAAAGAAGGTTACCAGATTGCGTTTGTCGATAAGAAGGGCCTGGCGATCCGCAACGGTGGGGTCTTCAGTCAGTTGCTGTTTTCGCGCCAGCCGGTTCATGGCTCGGCCATCACTCCGTTCGGCAAGGCGGACTTGCTCATTGGGGTGGATGCGGTGGAGGCCGCGCGTGCTATTTCGCCGACCGATTATTTGCGTGTGGCCTCGCCCAAATACACCCATGCGGTGGTGAACACAGGCAAAACACCCACGATTTTGACGCTGCTGGGTCGTGACGATTTTTCCCCGGAAGACCTGGCCGCGATTATTTCCAAGCAGTGCAAGCCGGGGCGATTTTTCAGCTTTAATGTGGGAGATTTGTGTGAACGGCTTTTGGATTCCAAGCTTTACGCCAATATCATGATGCTGGGGGTGGCTTACCAGTTGGGCTTTATTCCGGTATCCTACAAAAGCATTACCTGGGCCATCCGGCACGCGGTGCGGCGGGAATTTGAGCGCAACTACCGGGCTTTCAACATCGGGCGAAAGATTGTGCTGCGGCCGGATCTTTTTGGCGTTGCGGCTCCACGCCAGGTGGAGACGGTGGAGCAGGCCATTGAACGCAAGGCGAACATTCTCACCGTCAGCTCGCTGTGGGGCCGGCGCAATGCCACCCTTTATCGGCGGCTGTGCCGCACCACGCTGGAGGAGATGCCGGATCTGGATGATGCTTCCCGCCGCGATTATGTGATTCGTCTTTTTGATGCCATCCAATGGGGCACGCTGCCGTATGGCCGGGGCTACGCTTCGCGGGTGGTGAAGACCTACCAGCAGGACCATGCCCAGCGCAATTTCGCCGTGACCCGCGCCGTGATATGGAACCTGGCCAAAGTGATGATGATTAAAGACGAAGTATATGTGGCGATGATGTACACGAGTCCGGAGAAATATCGCCGTGACCGCCGTCGCTACAACGTGAATCCGGCGAACGGAGATAAGATAAAATATCTGCATCTTAATGAGCCGGAGTTTGAAATTGGCGGGCTGAAGATACGGTTTCGGCTCAAAGGACGGGATTGGCAGATGCGCATCCTCCGGCACTGCCGGTGGCTGCGGGCGTTGTTGCCTTCCTGGCACGCCCGTGAGAAGGCCTACCGCGAATGGTACACGCGTCTGGTGGATACGTGCGAACTCCACGAGCCTTGGCTTTACAACCTCTGGCTGGATATTCTGCGCTCGCCCGAACCGGTTAACGGCTACCGGGCCGTGCGTTATCCGAAGATGGAGCAATCGCAGAATCGCGTGCGCGAACTGCAACATGCCATTGCCGCAGGCAAGACGGACACGCGGGCCCGCACTCCGGCCCGCACGGTCAGCCTCACCAATCAGGTGATTGCCGGGTTCCGAGGGGACCCGTGATCGCCCGGGTATGTGCCATCCAGTTTGCGAGGGTGCGGGGGCAAGTCGTCTGATCGTTTCTATTGGAGTCCATGGATGGCGCAAGGCGGGGGCACAACCAACTCCGGCAAGGCCGAAACGCCCCTTCTGGAACACTTTCCATCGCTGGCCCGCAATCGCAATTATCTGCTGCTATTTGGTTCCTATGTGGTATCTGTGCTGGGGGACCGCGTCCATTTTCTGGTCATGCTGCAACTGTTATGCGTCGTGATTCTCCGGCGGCAGGCGATAGACTCCCAGCATTTCGCCCAACTCAATCTGGCCATGTTTTTACCATTTTTACTGCTGGCTCCCCTGGCCGGCATTGTGGCCGACCGCATTCCCAGGCGCCGCATCATGATTACCTGCGATCTGACGCGAGCGGTGCTGGTGGTGATTACCCGAACCGTTCTGCTGGCCGGCGCCATGGAGCACTGGATGTCTGTGCCACACTTGCTGTGGCTGCTGTTTGCTTCCGAAGTCATGCTGTCCATCTTCGGTGAGATGTTTTCGCCGGCGCGGGCCGCGATCTTGCCGAATCTGGTTCATCCCCGGCAATTGCTGCGCGCGAACGCCTGGATGAATCCCGCTGGCACGATTGTGACACTGATTGGATTTGTAGTGGGTGGCTGGCTGGTCACACGCAATCTATCGTACGCGATGTATGTGGATGCGTGTACGTACTGCCTGTCCGCGGCGTGTGTCATTGCCATGCGGCTTAGACCCGGCGTGGATCAGCCCGCTCTCTCGGCCCGCAGCCAGACCATGCGGGCGAGCTTGCGACAGGGGGTAAGCTATCTGTATCGCCATTCCCGGCCGCTCCAGGTGATTGGTCTGGAACTGGGCTTTTTTGCTATCAGCACAGCGATTCTCAACAGCCTGCCGAGCCTCATTCATCGGCGCTTTGATCTGGGTTCGCGGTATTTATATTTTACCATGGCTTTGACCGGGTTAGGCATGATTGTTGGGGCCTTGGCACTGAGCCGCGCCAAGCAGAATATTCCCAAGGAAATCGGAATTGGCTGGTCGGTGGTGCTGCTGGGGATCGGCCTGTTGTTGACCGCCCACGCTCGGAACTGGCCGACCATGGTGATGTGGCTGATGGTGGCGGCATGTTTTGGATCGGTCAT
Source organism: Planctomycetota bacterium (assembly GCA_021803885.1). The sequence goes on along the minus strand of JAJZKY010000097.1, from coordinate 5,238 downwards.
GTTTATCAGTGTGGATACGTTGTTGCAGCGAATTGTGCCCGACTTTATGCGCGGACGGGTCATGGGCGTTAGAGATATGGTTACCACCGCCGGGCTTATTGCCATGACTGTTCCCATGGCTCTCATGCCGAGCGTCAACGCGCTGGTGGTCAAGCTGGTTTACGGGATGGGCATCGTTTCGCTGATTTTGGGTATTGGCCTGGTTATCTTTTATTACCGTGGGAAAGCTTTGCCGGCAGGGCAAGCCATTGCTCTGCGGATTTTCAGCGTGTATATGGTGCTGTGGCATGGCTACCGCCGCATAGGTCCATGCCGCATTCCCGGTCGCGGACCGGTCATAGTTGCCGCCAATCGTCGCAGCGGGCTGGCCTGTGTAGCATTATTGATCAGCAGTCCGCGGCGGCTTATTCATTTCATGGGTGCACGCGGGTTCTACCATGCCCCTTTCATCGGCCTGTTGATCCGTTGGGGGAAATCCATACCGGTGGATAGCACTGCTGTGGATAGCTCAGACCTGCGGCCGGCATTGCGGGCATTGGGGGCCGGCGCCGTCCTGGGGATATTTCCCCAGAGCGGCATTTGCGAAGCGGGCTCGTTGCAGCCAGCCGACACGGAGATTGCCGCGCTAGCCGTGATGAGCGGAGCGCCGGTGGTACCTGTTTACGTGCAATCTTCGCGTACGCAACGCCGGGGTCTATTGGGTTTCCTCATACCCAGCAAGGTTAGGTTGTTTTATGGAAAGCCGCTAAGCTTTAGTCAAATTCCACGGCAACAGCGAGACCGGGCCACTCTGGAGCAAGTCGCCGCCCGAATTATGCGAGCCATTGCCGAGCTGGAGGTCAAAGCGGATAGCCAAGATTAGACGCTGCCGATTCGGCTAAGGGAGGACAACTCTACCTTAGTACAACGGGGCAGGTCAGCGTGTGGTTGCTCGGTGTTTTTACATGCGGTAAAATGATTTGGTGATGATCGGGCGTTTAGCTCAGTTGGTTAGAGCGTACGGATCACACCCGTAAGGTCGGGGGTTCGAGCCCCTCAACGCCCAGTGTTTGACGTCCCGCCGACAACCTGCCACAAGAAGAATCCAGCGGTGAATCAGGAAAGCGTCGTCGGTGAAATGGCATTCAAGAGTTGGCTGCCGCCGGAGGCTCTTCAGGAGGCTGGATTGCCTTTCCTTCTGAAGGCGATCGTTTGGCAGCGCCGTGACTTTCCCGACGTGGTCGGCAGCGACGTCGCACAGTTGCCGATGGACTGCTGCCGTTGGCGACCGTAGTTGGCAGCGATGGGGCCGGGTTGCTGGTTCCGAGAGTTTCCATCGCGGTTAATTCGTCGCGCAGGTGCGCCGCCCGTTCATATTGTTCCGCGGCCACCGCTTGGCGCAGCTCGCGGCGCAGTTTAGTCAATGGATCTGTCGGAATTCCGCGACGAAGTTCGCGGATCATGGCCGTGAGCACCTGCGCCTCATAGGATCTTCGCCCCAGCGGTCGTGGATACAGTTCCAGTACGCGGCGCAATGTGGCTTTCAGATAGGCCAAAGCAGTCTTGGTAAACCCGTCCTTAAGCGCCAGGCACGCGCGCGAGCGACCCTGCATCATGAGAATGTAGGGTCGGTACTGTTCCATGATGTAGCGATCGTGGGCCTCGTCGGCAAAATGATGACAGAGATCCAGCACATCGAGACTGTGCTGGGTATCTCGAATAACCGCATCAAATTGTTCCAGGACAAAAAGGCTTAGATAGCGGTGATAGAACATAGCAGATTCGGCCCGTAGTGCGGCACAAGCGGACGCCGACAAGGAAAAGCCGGAAAACTCTCCAAACCTTTTGCGGTGCTTCTCCAGTCGGCGCAACTGGTGATCGAGTTCCGAGGCATTGTTGTGCGGCCGTTTGCCATCGGGTCGCCCATTGAGTTCCATTTGCAGCAGACCTAAATCGAGACGCAGTTGAATTTTGGGTTTGCCATCCTTGCCACGGATGATACGTACATTGACCTGGCCAGGCTCAAAGTTCCAACCCACGAGAGCGGCGGTAATATCGTTGTTCGCTAAGTTCTTGGATGATCGTTTCATGCCCCAGATACCTCTCGAAGCCGTGAGGTGAGTCATTTCACCTCTGCGGGTATTATACCCGGTTTTCGAAAACCGCAAGCTTTTTGGGAAGAAAACTTTATCTTTTTTCAGCATTTTTTTTACCGGTCCTTCACAGGTGTTATCGGTGGTGGCCCGAACTGCGATGATGGCAGAGAGGCCTTGCCGCCGTATCACAGACCTGAGACCTGTGGCTTGAAAGCGGAAGTCAGTTTAGTGGTGAATAGCAGTTCAAATGGGTGCGCTGCCCTCAAGTACTGCTAAGCCGCCGGCAGGGCCAATTGGGCTGCGCGTTTGACAAGAGTGCCTGAACCATTTATCAAGGGACCGCGGTCTGGCATATTGCGCGGGGTGCTGGGGCGTCCGTAATGGCTTTGGGGGGACTTAAAAATCATGCCGGCCGGTGGGAGGGCAAGCGATTGCCACAAATATGTCGGTGGCGGGCCTATAATGCCGAAATTATATGTCAGGGGAGATCGCGCCGCCAGAATATGCCCCGGTATCTGGCATAGGATAACAGACGGGACGAATGAATAAACCGGGTCGTCCCCACCCCTGCGGAACCTTATAAAGGATGCGAATCACGTGGCGAAAAGAAATACCGACGGCATTAATGGCCCGGCCCTGGTTATTGTGGAATCACCGGCCAAGGCCAAAACGATCAACAAATACCTGGGCGACCGGTTTCGGGTAAAGGCGTCAATGGGCCATGTTCGGGATTTGCCCTCCAAGGGCATCGGCGTGGATATTGAAAATAATTTTGAGCCGACGTACGAGATTTTGCCCACACGGCTGAAAATTATTAGTGAACTCAAGGCCGCCGCCAAGGGCTGTAGCGAGGTGTATCTAGCCACCGACTTAGACCGTGAAGGCGAGGCCATTGCATGGCACTTGGGGCACGCCTTGGGACTGAATCAAAAATCGGCCAAGCGCGTGGTCTTCAACGAGATTACGAAAAATGCAATTCTCAAGGCCTTTGATAATCCGCACCAGATAGATCAGGACAAAGTTAACGCCCAGCAGGCGCGGCGTATCTTGGATCGACTGGTAGGTTATAAGATTTCACCTTTGCTCTGGAAAAAAGTAGCCAGCGGCCTTTCCGCCGGGCGCGTGCAAAGCGTAGCGGTGAAAATAATTGTGGAGCGCGAGCGTGAAATCTCCGCCTTTATGCCTGAGGAATACTGGAAACTTGTGGGTGTGTTCACCACCGATATGCTTCAGGCGGCGGATTTAGCTGTTCAATGGCAGCAGTTTCTTTCCGGTCCGGAGGAAGATTCCGAGACTCCCGTGGACGATACTGATTCAGCCGCCGCAACCGCGGCCCCGACCAATGCCGATAAAACCCAGTGGCTGATGGAAAATAAAGCATTTCGAGCTCAGTTGATGGAACTCGATGGTAAAAAATTTGATCCCAAAGATCAGGCTCAGGCCCGCCGGGCGGCGGAACTGGTAGGCTTGAAGGATGTTACCGTGCAAACGGTGGAAAATGACGGCAGTAACGGGCCGCGAGGTATTCCCGCCAAAGGCCCCGCCAAGTTGCTCGGAACCGTCCTGGGACGCGTCAAACCGGGTGATATTGGCACTCCGGAATTTCGCATTCGCAGTCTCATTACCAAGCCATCCACCTCAAGGCCTCCGGGGCCGTTTAGCACCAGCACGCTCCAGCAGGCAGCCAGCAATCAGCTTGGCTTTGGAGCCCAACGCACCATGCGCACCGCACAGCAGCTTTATGAAGGTGTGGAATTGCCCGGCGTTGGGGCGGTGGGACTAATCACATACATGCGTACCGATTCGCAAAATATAAGCAGTGACGCTTTAAACATGGTGCGCAGCTACATCACCCAACACTTTGGCAAAGATTACCTGCCGGAATCGCCCAATTTTTTTGCCGCCCGTCAGGGGGCTCAGGAGGCTCACGAGGCCATTCGTCCTACGGATGTTGCGCTGGCGCCGGCGGAAATTCGTTCCAGTCTGTCCGATGAACAATTCCGGCTTTATGAATTGATTTGGAAGCGATTTCTGGCCTGTCAGATGACGCCCGCCCAGTGGCTCATCACCGAGGCCACTATTGAAGCCCGGCCACACCGCGGTGGGGCAGGCACTACGTTTGATCCGACCAAGCCTCCGCTTTTTAAGGCCACCGGGCGGGCGCTGAAATTTGACGGCTTCATGCGTGTGGCTGGTGCGTGGGCCCGCTTTGATGATCAGCTCTTGCCGCCGCTGAAAGAAGGCCAGCCGGTGGCCCCGCTGGATCTTCGGCCAACCCAGCATTTTACGGCGCCGCCGCCGCGGTTTACCGAAGCCAGCCTGGTCAAAGCCCTTGAAACGCAGGGCATAGGTCGTCCCAGCACGTACGCTTCCATTATTTCCACGATTCAGGACCGGCACTACGTGGAACTTCGTGATCGGCGGTTTTTTGCTTCTGATCTGGGCATGAAAGTGACGGAAAAACTCATTGAAGGTTTTCCCGATTTAATGGATCTGGGTTTCACACGCAAGATCGAAGGTTCGCTGGATCAAATTGAAGAAGCCCATCGCGATTGGGTGGAAGTGGTGCGTTCTTTCTATGAACCGCTCGCCCGGGATCTGGCCACTGCTGAAGAGCGCATGACCCACGCCCGGGCCGAGGCCACGCCGTCGGAATACAAATGCCCCAAGTGCGGGGCCATGATGGCGTATCGGCTGTCCAAAAAAGGCAAGACCTTTTTGTCTTGTTCGCGTTATCCCGAATGCGATGCCGCCCTTTCTGTCGATCGCGAGGGCAAGCCGGTTGTGCAGGAACTCACCGATTACAAATGCCCGGTGTGTGGCAAACCGATGATCAAGCGGGTCGGAAGGTTCGGCCCGTTTTTTGGATGTTCTGGCTATCCGGAATGTAAAACCATTCAAGCGGCGGATCGCAAAACCGGAGAGCCTTTGCCGCCCAAACCACCTCCCAAACCAACCGGCCTGAAATGTCCGAAGTGTGGCAAAAAGGAACTGGTGGTTCGCAGCGGAAAGCGAGGCGATTTCTTGAGTTGCCTGGGCTATCCGCGATGCCGCATGACTTTGCCGGCGGACAAGCTGCCCGAATTTTTGGATCTCAAAACCAAGAACCAGTGGCCACCGCCCGACATCATGGCCAAAGCCAAGGCGGGTAAAAAATCCTCCG
>JAJZKY010000096.1 GCA_021803885.1 Planctomycetota bacterium | reverse complement strand
TGGCTCATCTGGCGGTAGGTGATAAAATCGCCTTCACATACAAGGTTAATTGGGTAAAAGACAGCATGTTGATCACGCGTATTAAAAAGCTCCCTGCGACAACCATCATTCACTTCAATCATCCCAGAGGCAAACTCCACACGCCTCCGTGACCACAGATTGGTCCGGGCCTAATCCGATGCGCCTAAAATCCGTGCCCAACGAAACCTGTGGACTTGCAGGCCCACACTCGCCGGTTACAATTTTGGGCATGTTCAAGCGTATCGCACTGATGAGATTGTTGGCACGTCTGGCCTTGGCAGGTGGACCGTTAATTGGCGTGCTGCTGGTTTTGGCAGCCGCCCATCCCGTGTTTGGCCGGGCCGGCGGCGGCGAGGGTTTCAGCGGGGGCGGAAGTGGAGGCGGTGGTGGTGGTGGTGGTGGTGGCGGGGCCTTGATGTACCTGCTCGTGTATCTGCTGATACAACAGCCTGAAATTGGCATTCCACTGGTAATCGGTTGCGGAATTTTTTACTATTTCACCCATCGCGGCGTGGCCGGATACGTGCGCAATCAACGCACTCAAAATGGGCTGCAAGCAATTGATGGCAACGCGGAAATGGCGGCACTTAGCGCCCTGAAGCTGCGCGATCCAGCGTTTTCGCCGGATGCGTTTTACCAGCGCATCAGCGCTGCGTTTCTAAAAATTCAGGATGCCTGGAGTGCGCAAAACGTGGCCACAATCCGGGCGTTTATTTCGGATGGCGTGCATGAGCGATTTAAGATTCAATTTTTGCAGCAGCAGGCCGAAGGCTACCGCGATCGCATGCAGCGGGTGAATATCGAACACATTGCCTTGATGCACTTGACCAGCGACAATGTCTTCGATTCCGCCACCGTTCGCATTGACGCGAGTGCTCTGGATCAGCACATTTCACTGACCGATGGATCCGTTATTTCCGGCGGATTCAGCAATGCTGCGTTTGCGGAATACTGGACATTTTTGCGGCGGCGCGGCGCCAAAACCACCAACAAAAACGGGCTTATTGAAGGTTGCTGCCCCAACTGCGGGGCCCCCATTGCGATCAACGCAGAGGCTCGATGCCGCAATTGCCAAGCCATTTTGCGCAGCGGCCAATATGACTGGGTATTGGTCAATATCACCCAGGAATCCCAGTGGCAGCCGGAATATCCACGCAATCTTCCCGGCGTGGGGGATCTGGAACAGACCGATCCGGACTTTAATGTGCCGGATATTGAAGATCGCGTTTCCGTCATGTTTTGGCGCAAAGCTCTGGCAGACCGACTGGGGAAAGTGGAGCCTCTACAAAAAAATGCCAGTCCGGAATTCTGCGCTGCCTACGCGCAATTGCTGCATGCCCCTTTGGGTCCCAATCGGAAGCGCACGTTCTGGGGCGATTGCGCGGTCGGCGCTGTGGACACGCTGGGGGTCATTCCGGCCCAGCCCTTTGACCGTGTGCTGGTGGAGGTGCACGCTTCCGCCCGGCTTTATGAGGATGGCGGGGAAGGCAAGATTGTGCGTATGATGCAAAGCAATGTAGCCCTTTATTTATTCGTATTGAAGCGGGCCAGTGGAGCCAAAACCTCCATTGCCGCCAGCATTGCCGCGGCGCATTGTCCAAGTTGTGGAGCGCCGGAAACCGATGACGCCTCCAGCACCTGCTCATTTTGTGGCACCCCGCTCAACGATGGCTCCAACGGCTGGGTACTCTCCGATATTCTACCCATGTCCGGCGATGCGGCTCAGGTGCTGATTCATCAATTGCAGTCTGTGGCGTCCACCGCCGATGAAACGGATCCCTTCGTGCAGGACCAGGCCGTGGTAAAAGCCAATTTACCCCAGCGCCCGCCGCCGCAAATTGCCGGATTGGTGGCTTGGGCGGTTAAAACCACCGCCGCCGGCAATCCCCTGGATGCGCCCACGCGGGAAATGCTCAGTCAGGTTGCCCGAAGACAGAACGTTTCTGAGGAACAACTGCACCGCCTGTTGGAGGCGGCCCAAAACGGCCAGTTGCAGACGCGAGAGCCGGCCTCCGGAGCAGAGGTGCGGCTGTGGCTTGGATCTCTCATCCGAGCGACACTATCCAACGGCCCGCTGACGCCCTCGGAACGGAGCCTGTTTAATGCCGTTGGAGCCAAATATTCGCTGGATCCCTACGATGTGCGAACCATTATTAAAGAGCAGCAGGGAGCGCTTTATTCCGATGCGGTTGCCGCATTACGCCGGCAAAAAGCCAATCGGGCCACCGGGGCCGACCCATTGGCTGCGGCATAGCGGCCCGACGACAGGCATGGAGCAGGTGCAACGGCGGGCGACGCCGGTCAGGTGACAAAGATTCCAGCCTTGCCCAGCATGAATGTGATGTTCTCAATGCTTACGTCTCCGCGCAACTCCACCAGATGCCCCTCCAGTATTCTTGGCGGACGTTCCAACCCTCGGTACAGCGAACAGACGCGCTCGGCAGTGGCCTTGTCGGGGCACTCTACCAGGACACAAGGATAGGCCTGCGCCAGCCGCAAGGAGGAAAACCATCCACGGATTTCATGCAAGACGTTTGCGGGAAGCGGCTTGGCTGAGGCATTGGCAAGGTTTTCCACCACACGCTCAACCGTCCACCCGGCGCGGGCGGCGCGAACAATCGACTTTTTGGTGATTCTTAAAAGATTGCCGACGGAACCCTTTCCGCAGCGCTCGCAAAATTGGCCGCAAAGCACAAGGAGAGCCGGAGCTGCGGCCACAAATACTACTTCAAAATTGGGTTGCACCAGGAGAGGCTTGTCGGGCGCTGATTGCGTCTGATCATGGACCAACTCTTTCGTGAGGCCCAGCAGGTACCGCCCGAGGGCATTGACATGAAAGTAAACCGGTCCCGTGCCGTCCCGGTTGCGTCCAAACGTCACTCCGCCCAATCCCGCAAGATGCACAAATAACGCCCGGCGCAGGTCGGAAATCCATAGATCCTCCCATTTTTCCGGCAAGGATTCCGGGGTGCCCATGTCGCCATGCCGGTACGATAAAAATCGCCGCACCTCTTTGTCCCGGGCCTCTGCGATGTACGGATTGTCCTGCGTGGCGTGGTACCGCAGGAAGTCTACACCCGGAATGTAGCTCTCGGGTGGATACCCATCCACCGTTTGGGCGATGATGGGGCGCAGATTGCCAAGGCGGGATTTTGCCCCGGCCAGCCACTCCATTCCACCAAACGGCTTGTCGAACAAAACGCCTTCGCTGTTGCCACGCTTTTCCTGATCGGCGATCATCGCTTCAGCCAAATGCCGGACCCGTTGCTGGGCTGAAAGGGCCAGGAAATCCCGGCCTTTGTCTGTTGGTATCAGATCCCGCCATGAGCCATTTCGATCATGGTGGATGAATTTTGCACGCCTGGCGAGGTCCACGGCAAAAGAGGCGCGAAACGAACTCGATGCAAAAAAATTCCGGTGCGTGGCGCTGGGCGGCATGACGCCAGGCAACCATTCCGGCAAAGGCGCGATGTTGGATTGCAGTTCCAGCATATCCTGAGTATACATTTCCCCGTCGGTGCGCTGGCGAAGGGGTTTGAACCCGGCTTGTGTCAACACGACGATGATGTCCTCGATCATCCAGGGGAAATGGCAGCTTTCCGCCACCGCTGCAGCCGGCGCGGGACGCGCCACCGCTGGACGTTCAAGCGACTCGCGCGCGGTCGGATCAATCATCACCTGCAAGTCCAGTGTTTTTGGATTCAGAAAGGGAATCAGCAACAGATGTTGCACCGCCAGACCCAGCAATCGGTAAAACTCCAACCGCCCTCCAAAAGCCGCATGGTCGACCTCGCCCTCCACCGAAAGCGGTTGGCTTTGTTGCAAACAAAATGCAACCAGTTTTTGCACTTTGGCAAACACATCCTGATTGTCCATGGGAGAATGCAACGGGCCTTGAAGTCGCATTTTTTTCGTCCACGCCGCTTTGTCCGTCGCGGAAAGAAATCCGCGCACCCACGCCCGAGATCGCACGCTTTGCTGGACATCATGATGCAGCAGGCCGGCATTGTTTTTCCTGACCAGTTGGGCCGTCCATTCAATGGTAAATATCTCTTCCAGCAGGCCGCCCATCACGGCGCCGTCCGGAACATCCTCCCGGAATTCCAGGGCTTGCAACAGGCTCCAGAACAACCCACTGGCCTTGCCCTGGCGAATTTCCGATTTTTTCCATGCGGCATCAAGCACCGCCACGCCAATGAGCGCCTCAACCCCCGGCGCCGAACTGCGCAGCACCGAGTTGGCCGGATAAATTAGATACTGGAGCAGCGTTTTGCGCGTAGCGACGGGAGTTTTGTGCCACGCCGGCATGCTCAAGCCGAACATTTCAAACATTTCATGAACTGGCAGACCAGGTTCGCCCAGCTCCAGGTCATCCATATCACGACTGTATTCGCTGGTTTTAAACCACGCCATCTTTGCGTTCCCTCAGTACTTTTCAGGCCAAAGCGGCCGTTTCCAAAGCTGCCCATTGGGCAGCATGCACAATACGGTACTCATAGCCTTGTTCACATAAAAATAACTGCCGCTTCATGGCAAAGTCCTGCTCCACTGTATCCTGTGAAACCAAAGAATAAAAATGGGCCTGATTGTGTCCGGACTTGGGCCGTAAAATGCGACCCAGCCGCTGTGCTTCCTCCTGGCGGGAACCAAAGGTTCCGGATATTTGGATCGCCACCGACGCATCAGGCAGATCCAGCGCAAAATTAGCCACCTTGGAAACGGCCAGCACGCCCACCTTCCCATCCTTAAAATCAGCGTACACCCGGTCGCGCCGCGCCTGGGGCGTTGAACCCGTAAGAACGGGCGCCCCAATGGATTTGGCCAAAGCTTCAATTTGTTCCACATACGTGCCAATGACCAGCGTTGGCTCGCCGGCATGACGCTTGAGGATCTCGCGTACCAGTGCGAATTTGTCTGGATTCTCCGCCGCCACCCGGAACTTGCTGCGATTTTCGGCCAGCGCGTACGTCATGCGCAGCGATTCCGGCATCTCCAACCGCACCTCGGTGCACACGGCGTTGGCAATCCAGCCCTGGTGTTCCAGATCTTTCCAGGGCACATCCGCCTTCTTGGGACCGATCAAGGCGAACACTTCATCTTCCCGGCCATCTTCCCGTACCAGCGTGGCCGTAAGCCCCAAGCGTCGGCGGGCCTGCAGGTCCGCGGTAATCTGAAATACAGGTGCAGGCAATAAATGCACTTCATCGTAGATAATCAAGCCCCAGTTGCCGCCATCAAAAATTTTCAGGTGCGGAAATTCGTCGGTTTTCTTTTTCCGGTGCGTGAGCACCTGATAAGTCACCACCGTGACCGGGCGAATTTCCTTGCTCTGGCCCGTGTATTCACCGATTTGATCAGCGGTGAGCGTGGTTTTATCGATGAGCTCGGATATCCATTGTCGCACCGCCGTTACGCTGGAGGTTAAAATCAACGTGGAGCATTGCAACTTCGCCATGGCAGCAATGCCCACAATAGTCTTGCCGGCGCCGCAAGGCAGCACAATCACCCCGGACCCACCGCGATCGCTGCCGCCAGCATGAAACACCTCCGCGGCATCGCGTTGGTAGTGGCGCAGTTCAAACGGCCGGCCGCCCAGACTTTCGGGAATCCGTAAACCGATTACCAGATTTTCCCCACCGACATAACCTGCCAGATCCTCCGCTGGATACCCGATTTTGATCAAGGCTTGTTTGATCTGTCCGCGGGCCGCAAATGGCACGATAAACGTGGTGGGTGAAAGTCGCCGGGCCAGATGCGGCCGCACCAGGTCCTGACGCGATATTTCCTCGGCGAGGGTCGCATCATCGGCGGATAAAATAATATCCGCCTCATGGCGGATCAGCCGCAGTTTCCCATAGCGGCCGGCCAGGTCCCGTACCTGCACCCGCACGTGCTCAGGCACCGGATATTTGGCGAATTCCTCCAATGAACTCATGATCCACTGCGGGGTGCAGCCTGAAGCGCAGGCATTCCACACCGACAGCGGCGTAATCCGATAGGTGTGAATATGTTCCGGCGATTTGACCAATTCCGCAAACCGAGCCAGCACATCACGCGCTTCCGCATACCGCGGGCTGTACACTTCCACCAGCACAGTTAAATCGCCCTGCACAATTAAAGGATTTTCCGCGGCAATCATCATGACCCTCGGTCTATTATCGGCCCAGCAGATATTACCGCATCGCGGCAAAGATTGCACACGTTTTCATACGGTCTTTGTTTCTCGGCCGGCCGCGGGTATGATAGCAATTATGGTCAAGCGATTCGACCAGCCAGATTTATCCCGCCTCGGCGATGACAAGGCGTTAGCCATTGCAGCCTTTGGCCAGTCCGTTGCCGTATATCGCTATATGGTGCTGGCGGAAAAGGCCGTTGATCCACGGCTCCGCCTTGGCCTCCAAGAGATGGCGGCCCAGGAAGACTTGCGTCGAAATCAACTGCGATCTTTAATGGAAAAACTGTTTCCATCCGCCTGTTTTTTTTTGGACGGCCAGGAAAAAAATATGGTGTGTGTTGGCCCGCGAATTCTCGACGCCCGCGATCAGGCCCATTTTGACGACGCCATGAAGATGCTTGTTGCCAGCGAAAAGCGCATCGCCGCCTTTTACGCACGCTATGCCGCACAAACCCGCCACCCGGAAATTAAGAAAATCTTTTCAACTTTTTCCCAGGACAGTTTGCAACGCGTGATTCTTTTGCGGCGCATGGGACAGGATATCGGCCGGCAAATCACCGAAAGCTGCCCATTGCAGTTCCTCCGGCCCATTGCCGCACACCGCCCATAGGTCTCATAGGTCTCACACGTTACCCCAATGCAACTGCCTCGCACAACCTCAAAAAAGGACATTTCTACTCTGGTGCGACACCAGCCCTGTGCACACTTGCCCTGCCCCCTGCTTTGCGCTTACCATGGCTGCTGATGAATGATTCTGAAACAACAAACGCCTCCTCGCTCCGGCGCCGATCTCATGGAGCCTTGTGGTTGATCGGGATTGCCCTGCTGATGAATGCTGCAGTAATGGCTTGGCCGAGAGGCCAACAAAGTCCTGCATTCTCGGGCGGAACATTACGGGCGGCTTTTGGGGCGCCGGTGACATCAGGTCACGACAATTATATTCTGCCACTTCGCCTGGGAGATAAATCCTGGGGTCTGGTGCTGGTGGATCAGCGCAAGAAGGTATTTTGCGTGTACCGCTTTCTTGAAAGTGCCTCGCGATTAAGGCTCGTGGCCGCCCGCGATTATCGCTTTGACCTGCTCTTGCACGACTATAACAACACCTCGCCAACACCGGCCCAGGTGAAAGCCATGGTGAGCTTGCTCAGGCCGCCGGCACACCACGAAAAACTCCCTGAAAAGGAAAATCCGGCAAAAAAATAAGCCGCCCCGCAACCTGGCACGTCGACGCTGTGATGGTATACTGCTGGTGATGAGTGATTGGACTTGTAAAATAGGCTTTAATCGGATAGAGTTGACAAACAGATACAGGCTCCGTGCAACTTAGGAGTTTCCTATGGCCAAGATGTTCTATAGTCTCGAAGAAACCACCGCCAAACTCAACGTGGCGCCGGATAAGCTTAAAGAACTTGTAGATCAGGGGAAGCTACGTGAGTTTCGCGATGGCGCTAAGGTAATGTACAAGGTGGATCAAGTCGATGCACTCCTGCGCGACACGTCGGGTGGAACCGGTATTGGATCCGGGTCCGGCGTTTTAAACCTGGCTTCGTCCGCCGGCGACAGCGGTATTGCGTTGGCTGGCGACTCGTCCGCCGGAACCAAAGCTCCTTCCGCGGGCGGAACCAAAGCGCCCGCAGCCGCAGGAACCGGAGCCGGCACGAAACCTCCTCCCATTAAAGTTTCGCCAACAACAGGGCCTATACGGGTGTTTGACGAGCGCGAGGTTAAGCCTATTGACGCCAGCGCCCAAACCCAGATTACATCGCCGGTTTATGACGCCATTTCGCCTTCCGGCTTGGATTCGGTGGGCAGCGGCTCTGGCTTGTTGGATTTAACCCGCGAAAGCGATAACACCAGCTTGGGCGCAGAGCTACTTGATGAGATTTACCCCGGCGAAGGTTCCAAAGCTGGCCAAACCGGAATCGGATCTTCCTCTTCCGGCGTCTTTGATCAGGCCGGTCAAACCGCTGCCGGCACTGCGGCGGTAGCCACCGGCAGCGAACCCACCGGGACCATGATGAGCAGTTATTCTCCTGTAGTGGAAGCTCCCGATCCAACGGCGGGGATTTTTGGCGGGTTCGCCTTGGCAGCGATCTTGGCCATGGCGTTGACCATTCTTATTAGTGCCGCAGGCGTGCAAGGTTTTGAACCTGGTTGGCTGCACACGTTGGCTTCCAACTTGCTGCTGTTTGCCGGTATCTTGGTTTTGGTAGCTCTGCTATTTGGTTTTGTAGGGTTTTTCGCTGGAAGAGCAGCGTCCCGGTAATCAGCGATGGCAGGCTTAACCCGTGGCTTAGGTGGTTCGAGTTCATTATTTAACGTCTTGAAAACATGATCCCGGCACATGCTCAAAGCCAGGGATAACGGTGTGATTTTGAAAATGGAGATTGTCTTATGGCTCACTTGGTAATTCCCCGGCTTATTCGTGTGTCCGTCATGGCTGGCCTTTTGGCCACGTTGGTGGGCACTACAGGATGTGTATCACAGGAACAATACAAGCAATTGGAGACCGCTTTTAACCAGATGCGCTCGCAATTGGCGGCCGCGGATCATCAACTTGGCGTCCTGCGCGGTGAAATCAACGACTTGAAAGCCCAAATTGCCGAGAAAGACAACCTGCTTAACGCGCAAGGCGGCGGAACGGCGGCTCTGCTCAAAGAAGTCAACGCGCTCAAGGCGCGTTTGGCCCGCCTGCAGGCCCGCTACAATAAACTGCTGGCCTTAGCGGGAAGCGCCCCACAACTGCCGGCCGCCGTTAATGATGCCTTGGCCCGTTTGGCGGCTGAATATCCCAATTTGCTCCAATACAATCCCAAGCTGGGGTTGATTCGTTTCAAAAGCGATTTGCTTTTTGACCTGGGGTCCACTGTGGTGCGGCCGGCAGCCAGGGCGGCCCTTAAACAGTTCGCATCCATCCTGAACATGAATTCCATTGGCGACAACGAAATTCGGCTCGTCGGCAATACCGATGACGTGCCGATCCGTCGCAATCGGGCCAGTGTCATGAATCCGACCAACTGGTATTTGTCCACCAATCGCGCCATCTCGGTCATGTACGTGTTGCGCCATGACGGTGTGCTGGACCGCCGCATGCAGGTGGCGGGTTGGGGCAAAACCCATCCCATTGCCGCCAATGCTCCGGGGCATCAGGGCAATCCGTTGAATCGACGCGTGGATATTTTCATCCTGCCCCTCAAGCTTAAATACAACCCGTATGTGCCGGCTGCGGATCAACCCGCAAGTTCGCAAAATCCCACCAATATCGCGCCCGTCAATCCGGCCTCTGCGCCGCAGATGACCGGCGGTGGAACAGTTCCGCCCACCGCAGGCAACTAACGCTTTCGGACTCCGGCGCCAAAACTAGTGCTCTGTCACGCCTACAAATTAGGATTGACGGTGGGCCAAGGGGTTGTGGGCGCGAAGCGAGGAGGATTGTGTATGGGAACATACATTGACGACGAGCGACAAAGCCCACGGCCTCTTGGCCCCCGCCCCGCGGGGTTGGTCGCAAACGCCCCACCTGCGGCGTCGCATCGGCTCAATGGGGCCACGGCCGGTTTTCGCCGCTGGCTCCTTGCAGTTGGGGCGTTTGCGGCCAATCAATCCTAATTTGTAGGCGTGACAGAGCACTAGCGCCTTGGCGTGCCGCTGCGGGATTTCTTCAGCGGCTCCACATCCACCGTCCAACCGCTGCCGCGCGGCGGAGTTGTCACATGAAAATTGTGCTTCATCGGCCAATTGATCTTCAGGTGGTCAAGCACCGCTACCGTCGGCGTGCCATCCGAATCGATCCGCTGAATTTTTACCGGTAGCGCCAAAATCGGATTGATCCAAAAGTCCAACTGCACAAAAGAAAAGGCCCGTTTATCCCGCGGCGTCAATCGCAACTGAATCAACCGCACGGCGGAGCCATGGCCTCTAGGTAGAGCCTTGTCGGGGAGGATGTGCACATGAAAATCCCGCAGCACCGTGGCGGGCTTTTGACCAATGGGTATCGGAATCGGCCCCTGCCCCAGCCGCAAGGGATCGAATTTTTTGCCATCCCCCACCAGTTGAATTTTGCGGTATATTTTTGCCGACCCGTTACGGTCAATGAGCCACCGACCATCAAAAATAATGTCGTGATCGGCATGATGACGGGCGATAGCCCCATCCACAACCAGCAGATTAAAGCGAATATCAAACTCGGTGGTGGTTCCTTTGCGCAAATACCAGATTTTTCCGATATTCACGTCCTTTTCATCGGTACGCAGATGATGCACAGTAACCTTCAGATCGGCACTGAAGTTATGCAGACTTTTGCCCCGTGCCTGAAGCATGTTAAGCACCGCAATCACTCTCGGCGTCGGTTGGGCATCCGCCGGCTTGCGGGCCGGCATCGCGACGGCGTGATCCGCCCCCCATGCCACCCCACCCAGCAGGCTCACCATCCAAACCAGCAACGGAACACTTCGCCGAGTACAGCACCATTTCCATTTTATATGCGGCAATTCATTTATCCTTTCTCAACATACTTCTGCTGGCGGTAATCATTGGCAAATACGTGGGATTTACGGCGGAACTTTTCCGGCTCGTCGAGTAGCCGTACGATGTCGGCAATATCAAAGATGCAAAAGTCCGCCTCGTCGGCAAAGGTTGGTCGCGGCGCCGCCGCATCCAACAGAAGCACGCTCGCCACCCCCGCCGCCCTCGCCACCTGAATATCAAAAATGTAGTCGCCAACCAT
>JAJZKY010000095.1 GCA_021803885.1 Planctomycetota bacterium | reverse complement strand
CGATGACCGATGGCAGACCATCTTCATGGTCCATGAACCCATCGTTCAGCGCCAGGCCGCCGCCGATCCAGATGGAATCTCCGAACGCTTACGGAGGGCTGCTGTGGGACCGGTTTACAGTGCACTACACACCAAAGCACGGCAGTTGGCTCAATCAAGCGGAGATCGAGACCAGCTTGTTCTCTCGTCGGTGTCTGGGCCGGAGACGAATCCCGTCCCTGGCAGAACTGCAGCAGGAAGCCCAGGCATAGAATCGGAAGATGAACCGCGACCAGGTCACCATCTGGCGCACTACGTCGGAATTCTCGGGTCCGGGAAGCGTCGCGCTCAACCCTCCTTCGCGAGCGTATTTCCTATCAGCGATCCAGCGGATCTGCCCTCATCGCTATCAAGTCCCAATTTCGCCAGCACCTCTGGCGGGCAACCGTTCCACTTTTGTTGCGGCTGGTTTCCGATATAGGGTAAATCCTGAATCCCCTGCCGGCTGGTGTAAAATCCGCTGATCACAAGATCGCGCAGCTCGTTGAAAAACACCACCGCACTGGTGTCCACCGAAACGGCCTTTTCGGGATACGCTATGCGATCCAGGATCTGCTTCTGGCGGTCGGTGGAACAGTCGGCAAAGTCATAGCCGAACGCGCGGTTAGACTGCATGTCGAGCCACGTGAGCCCCCCGCGGATCTCGTCAAGTAGGTCTCCCGCTTTCAAATCCAGGCAGTCGTCGAGGAATTCTGGCACGCCCGCTTCTGTGGCGCTGCAGGAGCGTTCGTCGGCAGGGAGGATCAGGTCAGAAAGAATGCGAATCGTCCGCCATTCATGCAAATTGAACACTCTGGGTTGGTAGCCTGGCGGATCGCTTTGCACGGCGGATTCTTGCGCCATTGCCCTCGCGACCCCCGGCCCTAATGGCGTCATCGACGCCAGGGTGACCGCAGGAACTGCCGTGATTAGCTTTAGAATGTCACGCCGCTCGAAGCGGGTGCCTTCTCCGATTGATTTCTCTTTCATGGTCTCTCCGCAATGGGCAGAACCCCGGAACCCCAGGACGAAACCTGCCTCACGACGATCTATTCATCCTTCAAACCTACCTGCCCAATACCACGTACCCTTCACACATTCCCCTTCTTTACCTGATCTGAAATGTAATCTGACGTTCGCCAGGCTAAAGCCAGGATGGTCAAAGTGGGATTCTTATCTGCAAGACCCACGAAAGGTGCGCCGTCAGCCACAAAGAGGTTCTTGCAGTCCCACGCTTGGCAATGGGAGTTCAGAACTGAATTCTTTGGGTTGTCGCCCATGCGAGCTCCGCCCACTTCGTGAATTCCCTGTCCGCCTACAGAGATTCCCCATCGCTGATCGGCTCCATAAGACTGAATCACTCTACCGCCGACTGTCTTGATAATCTCCTGAAACGTTTCCTGCATATGCCGGGCCATGAGCAACTCATCCTGGCCCCACTTGAAGTGGAACTTCAGCACCGGAATACCCCACTGGTCCACAACATTGTTGTCTACTTCACAGTAGCTGTCTTCATTGGGAATCATTTCTCCGCGCCCGTTGAGCGTAATGAACGAGCCAAACAGCCTGCGGCAATTCTCCTTGAGTTGCTCCCCGTAGCCTCCACCCACAAGATTTTGCGTGCCGCTCAAGATGCCCGGCATTGGCATCCCCTGGCGGCCACCGGAAAACTCAATGTGATAGCCGCGGGAGAAAGGCAGAGCGTGCCGATGTGACTCCTCATAACCCCACCACGGCATGTAGAGATGCATTCCCCCGACACCGTCGCCGTTGTGCGGAGGCAGCTCCATCATCTTCGGCACATGCCCGGTGACCGTTGACATCACGGTGTCCATAAGGTACTTGCCCACCATTCCGCTGGAGTTCGCAAGACCGTTTGGAAATCTGCTGCTGCAGGAATTCAAAAGCAGGCGGGCCGTTTCGCACGAGCTGGCAGCCAGCACAACCACCTTCCCGCGCACCTGCACTTCCTTGCGCGTCTTTTTGTCGATATATGAAACGCCTGTGGCGCGGCCGTCCGGACCGACTAGAACTTCGCGCGCCATGGCGTCAGTCCGTATCTCCAGATTTCCCGTTGCGCGCGCCGGCAGCAAAAGAACAACTGGAGAAGAAAAATTGGAACCCAGCCGGCAGCAGCGTCCGCATTGTGAAACATAGTGGCACTCTGGACGGCCGTGCAGAGGGCGGGTAAGAATCGCAAGACGAGACGGAATACAGGGAATGTGTAGCTTACGGCATGCCTGCTGGACGAGCAGTTCGTAACAGCGCGGTGCAGGTGGAGCCAGAAATCTTCCGTCGGGAAGATTCTCAATCCCTTCTTTCGAGCCAAACACCCCGATCAGTTCTTCTGTCTTGTCGTAGTACGGCGCCAGGTCCTCGTATCTGATTGGCCAATTGAAGCCATTTCCGTAACGATCATAGGGCTTAAAATCGTACGGACCATTCCGTAGCGCTATACGCCCCCAGGAGTTGGTGCGCCCGCCCAACATACGCGACCGAAACCACATCCAGTCGCTACCAGGCGCGCTCAGGTACGGTTCACCAGTGACCTGCCATCCTCCCACAGCCGCAAGAAAATAATCCATGGGGCTGGTGAAATTCCCGCCGCCACGGTGAGGAGCCTCGTACTGCCACTCGAGCCACTTGGACTCCTTAGCTGCGTCGTACCAGCCCCCTGCTTCAAGCATCAAACATTTGGCGCCAGCCTTAGTCAGGTTATAGGCGACCATTCCACCGCCTGCCCCCGAGCCAACAATGATGACATCATAAGAATCGGAAGTGGACAACGAATATGGCATGATCTTCTCCGAGTTGCGGCCTCTGCCTCTCCATTTAGCGTCTACTCTGTTTCCTTATGCCTCATGAAGTGCTATTCAAGAGAGACAAGGTACACTTTCGTGTGGTTGTTTCCTTGATTATCGAAAGTAATCGCTCCTGAAACTCCCGCAAAGTTTCGGACAGCTGAAACCGCATCGCGCACCCGAGCACGGTTGGGCCCTGCTCGGTAAATCGCCTGGGCCACCAGGCGAATGCCATCATAAGCCTCTGCAGCCACGAGGCTCGGCAATGTTCCCGTGGCCGCCTCATAGCGGCGCACAAAACTTCTCCGCGACGGCGACTCAATCTGCCTGGATTCGACCGTATAACAGTCAATCACCCCAGACTCTTTGGGCGTTCCGGTGGTCAATCGCGGAAACCTGAACCCAGAACCCTCTTGAGTGGCCTTCTGTGCAAGATAGATAGGAGTGTGAAAGCCTTTCGCGCGAATCGCGCGAATCAATTTTCCTGCATTCTCCGGGAGGGTCCAAAAGACAATCGCCTGAGGAGCCTTGGCCGCAATAAGCGCCAGCAATGGCCTCGTATCCAGCTGCAGCGGGTTGATAGCCAATGAAATTGGAGCCGGACCTCCGAATTTGCGTGCTTCTTTGATATACTGCTCGCTAGCCATGCGGCCGTCGTGGTCTTGCGCTGAAACAAGCAGCACGTGTCGGTAACCATGCACCCTATAAATGTTCCGCGCCATCACTTGTGCCTGCTGGCTGTCGCTAGGACCTATCCTAAAAATCCACGGCATGTCGATTTCTGTCGCCGTGTCGTCCGCCGAAAGGGTTAGCGTGGCAACACCCATCTTGTTGCCAATTTGCTCGCTTAAATGCGCGGCCACGCCGTCGGCAGAAGTAACTATGGCAATCACCTGGTCCTGCATGACCAGATGAATAATCTCGTCGCCGAGAATCCCCCACGGCGGAACGCTTTCATCGGCGATAGCAAGTGCAAGATGGCGGCCACCCGGTAAAGCCGCTCTTGATGCGTCCTGAATTGCCATCCTTGCCGCCAACAGAATGGCGTCTCCATCAGCTTTCTGCGGCCCGTGTGTCGGAACAAGCATGCCGATGTAAATGGTTGATCCGGGTATGTCATATGCTGTTTCCCTCCCCGGGCCGGAATAGTGGACACCGTTTTCGCTAATTGAAGCATAGGGGGCTGGCAACGAGTCATTGCTTTGCGCAACAAGCAATGCACCCGCGTGTAAAACCGCCAGCAGACCCGCTACTCCCGCCGCGGCTCTAACCATATTTGTATATAACCGCCCCATCTTCAGCTCGGGCCTCCAACATGGTAGAGAGACACGCTTTGCACACTGCTCGACTTATCGCCGCATTGGCTGTCAACTCTCATTCGCCGCCCACCCTCTGCTCCGGCCAGTAGACAAAGTGACCGTTCACCACTTTGGAAAATGTGACAGGCGCAATATTGTTCAAGGTGTAATCAAAGAATGCCCGACCGCTCACACCTTGATATGGCTTCATTTCATACTGACGCAGGGCGTCCATGATGAGCGCCCGATTGAGTCCTGCCTTACGAATGGCGGCGATTAGCATCGTCATGCCGTCATACGCGTAGGACGCATAAGGGCCGGGCTCGGTGTGGTAACGGTCCATATATGCGCTACGAAATCTCAGCCACTTGGAACTGCTGCTTGCAGGGTCAATGGCGGAAATAGCCACAACACCATTAGCCGCTGCTCCGGCGATCGTGATTAGTTGCGGATAAGCGACCCGGCTGCTCCCAAAAACAGGCTGATTCATCCCCATCGCTCGCATTTGCTTCAGAATCATGCCCGCCTGGCGCGCACTGCCCCAGATCACGAGACCTTGAATCCTAAGCAATCTCAGGGTCTTGAGCTGCTCGACATAGCTAACGGCGCCGGGTGCATATTTAACCACGACGGTCGGCTGAAAGCCCATACGCCGGGCGGTGTTGAAGAACTCCTCGTAGCCGCGGCGTCCATAGTTCCCGTTCACCCGCAGAATGCCCACATTTCTGAGCTTCAGATGGTTAAAGATATATTCCGCGAGAGCGTACCCCTGCTGACGGTCATCCGGAAAATTGTGAATCAGCCATTGAATTCGCGTCTCCGTAACAGTAGGGTCTGTCGTGCCCGTATCGATGATCGGGAGTTGCAGCTTCAAGGCCGCTCTTAACTCAACGTGAGTGTTATCACCGTTGATGGACCCGAGCATCGCCCACACATGCTGCTTGTAATACATTTCTACAATATCCATCGACGACGCGCCCCAAAGCGGCAAGTCGTCGTACACTTTCAGCGAAAACGGCTTTCCGGCATATCCACCCTGAGCGTTCGCGTCATCGATCGCCATTTGTGCTCCATGCAGCATCGCGATTCCGTAGAGTGAGTCGGGATCATCCTTGCTAATGGGGCCAAGAAAGCCGATGTTGACGCTTTTGAGCGTGCTCAGCCTCGGGTCTGGATCGCTTCGTTCCGCGCCGTCGTATTCCAGGGTGCTCGGTCGCACATACCATTCGAAGTAAGGCCGACGATATTGACCATAAGGCATGGCGGCCGCTGGCATGTTGGCGTAGGGCATGGCCGGGTTCCTTTGTCCCGTGGTGACGGACGACGCGGACTGCCCAACCCCCGCGACAGTTACCACGCTACACAGACACATCGCAATCATCTTTATCTTCATGGCGACCCCCTTTCTGCTCCTTCGTCGTCTCTGTACTTAACCATTTCTGAACATATCGCCGGCTTCCTTCCATTCACTTTCACCCCTTGCGCGCCCCGGGATGAAATTAACTCCCGGAAGATCGCCAGTGCCGGCATATGCGGATACTGACATCATCCGCTTTCATCGCGATAACTCTAGTTGACCTGGTTCGCAGGATGGGAATGTTGTTCAGTCTTGGGAGACTCGGGAAAGCCGTGGCTCAACCCATCGGCCGTGGCAACCCATATTGTCTTGCCCTGGTATGCCATGTTCAAAACGTAATTGTGCGCGAGAGAGGTGGGCGTTTCCATCCGGCGCATCTTTTCACCGGGAGCCACAATGAGAATCTCCCCTCGATGTGCCGTCGTCGGCTCTGCTGTATCAAGAGCGCGCCAATTTACGGGTCGATAAGTCACCCAGGTATTCGTTTTATAATCAAACTCGTTCAGACCCTTCTGAGTGCACACCCACACAATGTTACCAGATGCCTCAACGCCGTTAATGAAGTTCGACGCTAGTCCACTGTCCTTAGTCAGGTAGTTGTGCCAGTTTCTCCCATCGTAACCGCTTAAGCCAAAATAGGTTCCTGCCCAGAACATCCTGGTGTCGCGGTCGTAAGCGATACTACTTACCATGTTGTGGATAAGGCCCTGGTTTCGGTACAGAACAATCTCCATGGATTCGTCCGGATCCGTGTAACGCCGCCAATACTTGTGAATCGGATTGTAGATAAGAACGCCTCCTCCCCAGAGGCCCATGTAGATCCTTGTCGCGCCGACAGCCACACCATAACCCCAGGGTTCGGAAAACGGAGAATTTTGCTCGGTGAAGATCTTCCACCCTCCGGTATCCGTATTCAAGCGGCTGATGCCCGCCGCGGTTGCCGCCCACACATACCTTCCCTGAATCGCTACGCTGTAAACCAGATCGTTCGCCAGTCCGCTGGTGAGATCAGTGTAATTTTTGAATTGGCCTGCCGAATACCGGCTCAGCCCGCCAAAGGTTCCGGCCCAGACATCACCTGTCTCTTTGCTGACGGCGACTGAGATGACTGCATCGCCCGCCAAACCATCGGCAGTTGTAAAAGCCTTCTTCACTCTCCCGTCCTCAACGAGCACCAGCCCGTGCTCAGTTCCGGCCCAAATCTGATTGCCGTTCACGGCAACGGAATAGACTTCGCCTTTCGGAAAGCCGTTGGCCGCCGTGTAATTCACCCATTTTGTATAAAGGGGAAGGTCCTGGGCGATCGATCGCGTTGTCGCACAGAGTAGCATACTAGAACCTACTAAGAGTAAGACGCCCAAGGCATGTTTCATCTTTTCCTCCAACGCTGCGGTGCCGACACAGCTTAGCACTTCCACCTTTGTTAAAGTGTCTTCAAGTATTGTATTAACTCATTTAACTGGTTCTTGTTCATATCGGATGTGATTCCATGCTTATCGTCAGGATTGAAATTTGTCCAAATCTCCTCTAAGGTCATGGCGTCTCCGTCATGCAGATATGGAGCCCTCATCCAGACCCCCTGAAGCTGCGGCACGTCCCAGCTCTTTGACATGTCGTATTTTGTCGACGTTCCAACGTCCATCATTACGCGCGAAGTGTAATGCGTCAGTGGGGAGTGGCAGTAATAGCAACGATCGCGAAGTGGAATAATTGTTCCATAGTTGGTCATGGTCCGGTAAAAGAGTTCCCGTCCAAGTTCTTGTGTAGGGGTAAGGTGGCCATCCGCCGCAAGGTGCGGATTCGGAGGCAATTTGAGCGACCGAATATATGTGACTAGATCGGTTACCTGTCTAGCGCTGAAGCCCTGCGAACGGAAAATCAGCGCAGCCGTTCGCGGTCCATCCTGCCTCTGAAGAGTGGGATTGATCCCTTGCCAGTCAAACGGAGAGGTTCCAGCTATATCCAGTAGCGTCCGGTTCTCAGTCACATCGCGGCCCAGTTTAGGAGTTTCCAGACTCCACGCAAGGCCGTCCTCAAACCCCTCGTGAGGATGACAACTCGCACATGCCAACTGGCCTTCATAGCAGAACCGTGCTTGGAAGAAGAGTTGCTGTCCCCGCCGCTCCACTGTAATTTGACGCGGTCCGCCAAGATCGATGCCCGAGACAACCTTCATCTGTTTCAAATCGACGACGGTCACTCTGTCGTCTGTTCTGTCTGCGATGTAGGCAAATCGACCATCTGGCGAAACGACCACCGCTGTGGGATCCTTGCCCGTGGGTAGCCTGCCAATCACGAATTGCCGGGCTGAGTCTAATCGATCAGCCAGCGCCTCGGGATTGGACGCGGGGACCTGCTTCAGCAATCGATTCAGTTTCGCAACGTCAATGACGGAAACCATATCCGCCCCTGACTCCGTTACGAGAGCCAGCCGTCCGCTCGGGGTGGTGGCTGCGCCAAACCCATCTGCAAAGGACTGATCGATATTGTCGAGCAATACCTCCATGACCCGGGATGTTTGCCCGCTGCTTTGCGCGGGTCTGATCACTACCATCCCATGGGACATGTACCAGTCTTGCTGAAGCCGCACTAGCGGAATCAGATTATGAGGTTGCTGAAACGGAATCAGCAGGTACCCTCCGTCCCGCACCGGCAGTTGCGCAATAGAACGAAGCTGGATGGCTCCGGGCACCATGATCCGGTTAGTAACAATCTGATTTGCAGTGCTGATCACAGTTAGCTGAGAGACCGGAGGCGCATCTGGCGGCGCGAGGCTGGCGAGTAGATTGGAGACGTAGATCGATTCTCCGTCTCTGGACAGGGCGACGTATTCGGGAAAATGGCCGCCTGCAAGGCGCTTGATTTCACTTCCCGTGGAAAGATTGATGACCGAGATGTCGTCGCCGAGAGTGTTTGCAGTGTAGAGAAATTTCGCATCGCGGTCGGTTGTAACTCCAACCGGTCCCCAACCCACTTTCAGGGTGCGAATGACGCGCAGTGAATTTGCGTTGATGACTGAGACCGAATTGCTCCAGTCATTGGTGACATAAAGGGTGTTACCGCGGGGTGATACAGTAATTCCCTCCGGCCTGTGACCGACCCCAACCATGCCGACAACCTGTTGATTATGTGTATCGACTACGAGGACTTCGTTACGGCCTTCACAGACCACATAGAGCCGCTTGCCTCCGGGAGAAAGCGCTAGAGCAACGGGATCCAAATACCGAATGTTCTGGCTCCATTGCGTGCTCCAGGTTGACGCCAGGACAGGGACCGGACGCCGAGAGAATTCACCGACAACCAGGGAAGCGATGATCGACAATATCCCCAGAAAGGCCCATCTTGTGCCCACTCGAGGTCTTCTACTTACCAGATGCATGCTCATCTATCCTTCTTCAGGTTCTGGTCTTCCTGCGAGTTCTCCGGTTCCTTGACGGTTAGAATCTGATCCGCCTTAATATGTTCGAGCCTCTGCACGCATCCGCTGGGCCAGCGAATCGTCAACACGTCAACTTCGCTACGTTCCCCCAGCCCAAAGTGGGGCCGCGGGTCCCCTTGCGATAGGTAACCGGACTCTGAGACAGCCTGAATGGTCTGATGCAAGCCCCCGGCAACAGCTTCCAGACTTGCCCCATAGCCGTCGCGATTGCTCTTTGTCCCAATCAGCTTTATCGTTAGCCAATGATTGCGCCGGTCAAGCGGCGGTGTGTTGTGCAGGAGAATTCCATTGCCCCCGAGCGTCGTGATAAACGCATCGATATACCCATCATTGTCATAATCAGCAAACGCTGCGCAACGGCTGACATGGCGCTGCTGAAAGAAGCTCCCCGCTGCGCGCGACAGGTCGGTGAAGGTCCCGTTGCCGTTGTTTCTTAGCAACGAGGTCTCCATTGGAATAAGCCAGGCAAGGCCTCCATTCACGACAAAGATGTCTTTCCATCCATCATTGTCGAAGTCAAAGAACCCATCGCCCCAACCCACATACTGTCCAGACACTTCGCCAATGCCGGACGCATTCGTCACGTCCTCAAAGAAACCTCCATGTTTGCCCGAATTGTGCATAAGTCGATGAAAATGTGCATCGGAAACAAACAGATCCTGCCAGCCGTCATTATCGTAGTCGCCGAAAATCGGTCCCATGGCTGTTGTCGCCTCCCCGTCCTGTCCATAGGCAACGCCAAGTTGGAGAGCGACATCTGTAAAGGTCCCGTTGCGGTTGTTGTGGTAAAGAAAGCTAGGCATGTGGTCGTTAGCAACGTAGATATCCGGCCACCCATCGTTGTCATAATCACCCACGGTCACGCCCATGGCTCGCCCAGGTGCTGCCGCAATCCCCGATTCGCGCGAAACGTCCGTAAAGGTTCCGTCGCCGTTGTTATGAAATAGTCGGTTGAATTCAGGATCGTAGTCCAGAGGACCAGGATAGTGGTCACCTGGGTAATACTGCCGGTAACTGTTGACGAATCTAAGGTAGTTGCCGACGAATAGATCGAGATGCCCGTCGCGATCATAATCAAGGAAAGCAGCTCCGACTCCGAAAAATGGATTCTCGAGCCCCGAATCCGCCGTCACATCGGTAAAGGTCCCGTCGCCATTATTGTGATACAGAACTGCTGACTTATAGCCTGTGACATAGATGTCTGGGTACCCATCGTTGTCAAAATCTCCGACAGTTACACCTGTCCCCATGCCTTTTCCAGGCACCCCGGCCTCCGCCGTCACGTCAGTAAACGTCCCATCGCCATTGTTACGATAGAGATGGTTCGTCGCATCAATTCCGTCGGGGGACGAATGGTTTGTCAGACCCTCTACATACCTTCCATTCGCTACGTAGAGATCGAGCAGTCCGTCGTTGTTGTAATCAATCCAGGCACAGCCGGAGCCAGTGCCTTCGAGAATCGAGCTCAACTCCTTTTCTCCATACGAATGCCGGTAGTTAATGCCCGATTTTGCAGTGACATCGAGGAACTGAGGAATCGAAACAAGGGATTCATGCTGTGCAGATAAGCCGATCCCCAGGAATCTACGAGCCGCCCACAACGGGGCCGCGCCAGCAGTTAGCCTTACAAACGTTCGTCGAGAGATCCTCATGTTTCCTCAATGGTTGTGCGGTTGTGATTGTGCTGACAGCCCAATGGAATACGGCGTATCGAAACCCTTCAGCGCAAGCGGGAAATGATCCTGGGGAACTACGGCATTGTTTTCATGACAGCCCAGGCATGCCATATCTTCACCGTTCCGCACCCAGATCCAACTATCCTGCTCGCGAATCACGGAACCGTTCTTACCGATCAACTCGAATCGAACGGGGTGGTCAGAAGGTATCTTTATGTAAAACGAGCCATCGTTCTCCACTGGAGCCTCGCCAAGGAGACGTTCCGACCAATTATCAGGCCCCAGTGCGATGACGCGCACCTTTGCTATATGGCTTCCTATGAGGTCATTCGGAACACCGGAAGAGAGGTA
>JAJZKY010000094.1 GCA_021803885.1 Planctomycetota bacterium | reverse complement strand
AGGCTACTCCAGGAGCGGCGTCGCATTCTGGACAGGCAAGCAGACACCAGCCGGCGCGACGAATGTAGTCCTGCTGGATTGGGGACGCATGGTACGGACGTCCGGTGACGGGACTCGGAAATACGAGTTCAGATTCATTCGATCTGAGTTTCAAATCGAGCAGGACGCCGGCAAAATCCGGATCCAGAGGCAGTTCGTCTTCTGAATATTCGGTTTTGACGGGACCGATGCGGCCGTTGACGACTCCTTCCTGCACCTTCATGCAGAGCCTTTCGAAGTCGATCGCCGACCACGTCAGCGCCAGTAATTCGTCGACACGCAGCCCGGTACACTGCGCTACCAGCACCATATCGCGATAGGGAACGGGCAGAAGTCCGTGAATGAGCGAAAACTGCTCGACTGTGAGATCCGTCGGCTTTCTGCTTCGCTTGCTGATGCCCCGTACTTCCACCAGTTCGATCGGATTCTGATGAAAGTCGAGCATCCCATATAGCTTGGCTTTGTTGAAGAGGCGGGCGACGAATGCTTTGATATGGCCTTTCGTTTTGGGTTTCACATCCAGATTTTTGAGCCATGTCTGAAACTGGAGCGGTCTGAATTTGTCCAGCTTGGTTGGGCCCCAACTATCGCGAATCACATTACAAAGGCTCAGGTAAGAGCTTGCGGTGGAGTATGCCAGTTCGTCCTCACGTGCCGTGCGATCTCCGGGTTTGCGGGCTTTTATGCCAATTAGATTTTCCTCTGCGATAAAGCAATCAAGGAGATCGCTGAACGTCGGATCGACCACAGCGATGTCGAAAATCCCTAGATTAAGGCGCAGGATATAGGGCTTCAAATGCTCCCTGATGGCAGATTCGGTTGGGAATTCCGACTCTGAAAAATACTTTGATTGGTATCGTCCAGTGACAGGATCGACGTAGCGCCATTCCCAAGCCCACTTATTCTTGGCGCGGGTTACGCGTCGGAGACTTCCTGTTTGAACTGTGTTCTGCGTGTCGCTCATTTGCGGGATTCTCTTTCTTCGATTCCTCGCCAGCTCTGCCCTTCAAATTCGCCAGCATCTTTCGGTCGCAACAGTTGCTCAGCAAAGACAGTCGAAAGGACCAGGAGCGCCCGATCTTGAAACCGGGGACCTCTCCCCTTCGGGCCATTCGCTCGAGCGTCTTGTAATGGACCCCAAGAACGGGCGCCGCTGTGCGGGAATCAACCAAGGGTTCGAACGGAGTTGATTTGCCGTTCTGCTTTTCTGGGATCTCCATCACAGTTCTCCAGGAATCATTGGGAGTGCGATCGAGACTGATGTTGACGACAGCCGCACGCAAAGCGTCGTCTGCCGAGTCAGGACGGGCGCACTCCCTGAAGTCTTGGGATGTGCGTGAAGGTGAAAGGTGATTAAAGGGAGTGGCAGTAGCAGGCAAGAGCCAGCAGGGAGGTGCAGCGCGCCGCAGGAACGGGCAGGAAGCCGCAGGATGCAGCAAGGTTGTTGCAGAACTGCCCGACAGGTGAGGTCAATTGCTCAGCTTCCGGACGACCAATTTTTGCGTGAGCGAATTAGCCGAACCTGCTTGCAGGTGAGCGGAGTCGCTTGCGGGCGGCGTGTTACAGCATCGGCTTCCGGTGGCCGAGAGTCCGGTTCTATGCGCCTGAATCAGGCAAAGGTCACTTCAGAGTTTGGATCCCCGACTGCCAAAGAAAGGGCTATTTCCGGCCGTCGATGAACTGGACCGCCATCTGCTGCCAGAGTTCGACGTCGTCGATGTCGGGTCCGAATTGGGCGTCGTACATGAGTCCGACCGTCTTCCAGTGGAGTACCTGATCGCCCTCGGCGATTTTCAGGATCCCGCGATATGGAGCCTCGCGCGTCACAGTAACGACGTACTTGCCATCCAGGGTTCCCGTCCATACTTCGTTGTCTTGGTTCTCTTTCATGGTCTTCCTCCTGAAGTCCCGCAATGGTCGGGGTTCGTAGTTGATTGGGTTGAATTGGTTTGAGTCTTGAGTGGGAGATTGTGCGGCAGCCTGCGGTCATGGCCGAGGTGCCAGAATCCGGGCTGGGCGGGGCATGGGTAGACGTGGAGGCCTGGATCCTTTTGCTGGCTGCAGGCTTGTTCGGCAAGCTCGCGGGAAGGCCAGGAGCGCTTGGGCATGCCCGGCCCGATCAGGCACATCGGACACGGCGGTGTCTCCGGCAGCCAGCGACCGACTCTCTGCCGATATTCCATGCGAACTTGACGGCGCTGTTTTGGACTAAGCTTCGCGACATTGCAGACCGGGAGTGGGACTGGGATTAGACGAAGTGCCGCCGACTCCAGTCCCTGTTCCCGGATGCGCCGACGCCCTTCCACCCTCGCGCGCCGGCGCACCTCACGTTCGAGCCCGAGGTATTGCTTCTGAAGCGAGCCAAAATACTCACGGTAGGTCGAGCCTCGTACGATCGGCACGGCATCCGCGCTCTCGAGAAAGATCGCAATACGTGCTGCGCGCATTCTCGCCCGGTTCAAAGTAGATCTCCCATTCCGGAGCTACGTGGCGCTCCGATCAGAGATGATCCAGACGCGCACGCCTTGATATTCGGTGATTTCTCATCCGTGTTTGATTGGACAGGGAAGGCGAACATGCCGAGGCCTTCATAGTCGATGGATTGCCGGTTCAGCCAGGACACGAAGTTGCGAACTTCGGACGAGCGCCGGGCCGTCAGCAGCATATGGATCGAGGTCCAGAATTCGATCGAGAGGAATCTCGTCGGATCAGAGGGATTCCGCAGCAGGTCGGTATGAATGTGACCGGGCTGAAGGCGTGCGATGTCGGTCCAAAGTCCGCCTCTTCGGAAGGCGGCGACGAAGGCTGGTACTCCGGCGACATTGACGGTATAGATACGAACGGCATAGATCATGAGTGGATACTCCTGTCGTGAATGGGTAAGAGAAGCGGTTTCATCGTCCGAACCCCAAAAAACGAAGGCCGCGATGCGCGAAAAGCTGGAACGCGCATGCGGCGGTAGGGGTGGACAGATGGATACGGGGGCAGAAGAGGTTCAGAAACGGGAGCGCCCGGTGGCTGCCGCCAAGTGACAATGACGGGCCCG
This sequence comes from Planctomycetota bacterium, assembly GCA_021803885.1. Next base: position 7,855 of record JAJZKY010000094.1, on the reverse strand, counting down.
GCCTGCGGCTTCTTCCTTGTCATTGTCCCGAGTACCGTGGACACTGTTGCCGAACCATCAAGCCCCTGCGAAGGGAATGGTTGGCACCCTCGGTTCGAATCTCCGCAAGGAGTGTTTACGAACTTCGGCACTCAATCGGCACACCAAGATTGTTTCGGCGATGGACAGGCGCGCCATTCCGTAGCAGCGCATACTGACCGCGACTCAGTCCACCGATGCCAACCGTTCTGCTTGGACGCTATTTCGTGGCGGAAGAAAAATGCATCCAGCCCAATGCCATTAGGCCCGAGAGGGAAGAGTCCGGATGCTGCGCATGGCCGATTCTCGGTGAGTGGTTTGGCTGGCAACAGCTGACCCCATACCGTGCAGCAATCCCTCCACACTCGCCGACTTATTGGGACCAACCGACACGCTACGGGTCGAGGCTAGTCGCACCCGGATGGGGTGATGCCCGACGCGACGGTTGAAGTGGACCTCAGGGCCATTTGGGGCATAATCCTCGAACATGGCGCAGCGGGGGCTACAATTTTGGGGATCTCGAAATAGGGAGCGCCATGCACCTCAAAAAGCTTGAGATTCGCAACTTTCGGGCAATAACGCAGCTTGACATCGAACTCGTCGACGGCGCCAACATCTTGGTTGGTCCAAACGCGGTCGGAAAGACTACGGTCCTTGAGGCAATTAGATTGGCAAAGGGAGTGCTCGTCCCGAGAACCCAGAATGAGGCAACCCAAGTCCTTGTTAGTCTGGGGGTAATATCGCAGCATCTCCCCCAGCAGATCAATTTTGAGGCCATCGCTTCTGACAAGGCGGTGGCCGTCGAAATCTCGTGCCACTTTGAACTTTCAGATCGTGAAATCAATGCGCTTCCCTACGAGATAGAGAGGCTCGCGCAATACATTGTGGCCGCTCAGCAGGGCATCAGTCTGCCGGCCGGATATTTTACGTTGATACAGTTTCTCTCAACGCCTTTCGGGCGTGCAGCCTTGGCTGGGGCCACAACCGTCGCTCAAGACAATGTCCGCAGGATCGCTGCCGAAAGACGCTGCAAAATAGCCCTAACAGCGGACCCTAGGCAAGGGTTCAGAGGCGAGGACTCGTTTTCGCAAGTGCTATTTGCGGTGATGGAAGGCGCTCTGCCACCCAGCAAGGCGCTATTCAGTTATTTCACTGCCGATAGAGCTCTTCCGGCAGGCGAAGCCCAGATTCAACTCGGCGCTGTCGACGCCCAACAACAGCTCGAATCTCATAACTCGACACCATCGCTGAAGTATCAACGCCTGAAGAACGTCATCTTTTCGACGATGGTCGAAAGCGAAGAGAGCGGCAAGAAGCAAAAGGAGATATTTCAGGAGATATTCGAGGCCCTTCTGAAGGGGAGAAAAATCGAGTCTTTTACCGTCAACCGTTTTGGTCAAGCATCGATTCTCATTCGAGATGTCTCCTCGGGCAAGGTTTTCGATATCGATTCGATGAGCAGCGGAGAGAAAGGGCTGATACTCACTTTTCTCATCATTTCTAAGGCCATCTCGGAGGATGGACTGGTCCTCATCGACGAACCAGACCTGCACCTCAACTCGGCGGTATGCAAAGATCTGTTGGATTTCCTCCTCGATAGGTTCTTGCTTCCACTCAATATCCAGGCGGTCATCTGCACCCACTCGCCGGAAATCATGAGTGCGAGCTTGCGGCGTGACGATTGCAAAGTATTCCACCTGCGACGCGGATTGCCCGTGTCTCCAATGAGGAAACATGACCAGCCAGAGGCAATCCAGGCGCTAAGATTGCTCGGCACATCCGAGATCGAGGAGCTCCTTTATGAGGCCACAATCTTCGTCGAGGGGCCGGATGACGTTGATTTGCTAGAGTATGCATTTCGTCATCTGCTGGCCCGCTTCAAGTTCAGAGAACTAATGGGGCGCGGAGAGGTGGAGAAGCACATTCGGAAGCTGCAGCAGGCAGAGGCCAAAGGATTAAAGGAAAATATCTCCTATTTCATTTTCGATCTGGACGGTAAGCCGTCCGGCCTCAGCAGTACAGAGAAGGTCGTCGTGAAGCAGTGGGATCGTTATTGCCTAGAGAATTACCTCCTCGACGTTGGAGTTATTTACGACACTGTCCTGTCGGAGGGAAAGCCTCAGAAGTGGCCCGCTTGCCTCGCTGAAGCCGAATTGCTGTTTCCTGGAATAGCCAAAAGTCAGCTCCGGTCGATAGTTGTCGACGAGGTCTATAGCGAATTCGGCTACACGGATATTCGGCTTCGAAAGCAGGATAGGGCGGAAGATTTCGCTCAGGCCGCGGAAAGCATCTTCAGAAAGATTCAGCACCTGAAAGGCCAGCTCGATCCTTTAAGCGAAGCCGAATGGAAAGATCGATTTGAAAAGAAGTGCAAGCTTCGCCTGAACAAGAAAATGACGGAATGGGAGGATAAATGGCCCGAATTGTGTAATGGAAAGCAGTTCTTCCAGGACCTGACACATTACGCGGGTAGCATCGGAATCGACATTTCGAGCCTGAAAAGGCGCCTCATCGCCGCAAACAGAGACCATGAGAACGGGGGAACCGCGAGCTGGAAAGGCTTGTGTGCTGTGCTTGGCGATCTCCTCTACAGGGCCTGAAAGTCGTCCGTTCTTCTTCGGGCGGCCGCTTCCTTTTCCCAAGGGGAGTGCGCCTTCTGCGCTCCGCTCCTAGTATGGGGATAACTCCCCAGGAGGATTACTTCCCCTAAACGGGCTCTGTTCCAGGTTTCCGGCTACGGCATCGCTGAAGGAAAACTGAAGCAGAGCCGACATCCCGGTACCTATTTCGTCATTTGTCTGGAAGAGCGGTTAGGGCGATTATGCGCCAATCCGGATGGAGCTAAGGCGACATGACTATCTGGAGCTTGTTGACGCAAATCTGTCGGGGGCACTTCCGACGCCCCGCTTAGCCGAAAAGGCAGTCGTGGACCCAAAACTCTCGCGCCAAGACCTGGGTCGAACCGTAAGGATACTCAGGCTGATTCGAAAGAATACGCTGGCCGTAACCCGTCATCCGCTGATTGCAAGGCGGCCCGGACCGCTCACTCGAATCACCACGGTGAGAACTTATCGAGAATGAAGCAGTTCCTTGAGAACCAACCTGGACCCTCTGCGGTCACCTCATCGAACTATCGGCGTCCCACTTTCTCAGAGCAGGCGATGTTCTCCCACTTGGGTATCCACTGAATATTCGCATTTACTCTGACCTGCTCAAGAGCGCCCAACTGGTTGATGACGCTGCATGGCATATTTGATTGTTTAAGCGAAAAGCTAATCCCAGCTTAAAGAGCCGCCACTCTGATACTCGATAACGCGCGTCTCGAAAAAGTTCTTCTCCTTTTTGAGGTCCATTGCTTCAGACATCCATGGAAATGGATTCTCCGTTGACGTAAAGACCGGCTCCAGCCCAAGTTGAGCACATCTACGGTTTGCGATGAAGTGCATGTATTGCTCGCAAAGGCCGGCACTCAAGCCGAGAAATCCGTTGGGCATTGTATCGCGTCCGTATGCCGCTTCGAGTTCCGCAGCCGACTGCAGCATGCCGCGTACCTCTCGCTGGAAAGCCTCGCTCCAGAGATGGGGATTCTCACTTTTGATCTGATTGATCACGTCGATTCCGAAATTCAGGTGGATTGATTCGTCGCGCAGAATGTACTGATACTGCTCGGCAATCCCCACCATCTTGTTGCGGCGCCCGAGTGAAAGAATCTGCGCAAAGCCGGTATAGAACCACATCCCCTCAAACACTACATAGAAGGCAACCAGATCCCGCAAGAATGCCTGATCCGCAGATCGTGTGCCCGTCTCAAATGAAGGATCACTAAGGTGCTGCGTATAGCGCAGCGCCCAGGCTGCCTTGTCGGTAATCGACGGTACCTCGCGATACATATTAAAGAGCTCACCTTCATCGAGAGCCAGGCTCTCCACTATGTATTGGAAGGTATGGGTATGCACCGCTTCTTCGAATGCCTGGCGCAGCAGGTACTGCCTGCATTCCGGATTGGTCAGGTGCCGGTAGATTGCGAGCACAATGTTGTTCGCAACCAGAGATTCCGAAGCCGCAAAGAATCCAAGATTCCTCTTGATAGCGCGGCGTTCATCTTCCGTAAGAGCATTTGGGCTTTTCCAGAGCGCGATATCGGCCTGCATGGAAACTTCAGTCGGCATCCAGTGATTGCTGCAACCTGAAAGATATTTTTCCCAAGCCCAGCGATACTTCAGCGGCAGCAACTGATTTACATCAGCGCGACAGTTGATCATCGCCTTTTCGTCCACACGCACGCGCGCCGCGCCGCGCGCAATTCTGCCCAGCCCGGTGGAGTTGGAATCCTCCCGGATGGACTGCGCAGTCAATACCAGTTCAGACGGCATCTCCTCTGCGCCTTCACTCCATTCAAGCATTGCCATCTCTTCTCTCCATACTCTTTTGTGCTCTACTGACAAGCTTCGCAAGTTGGGTCGTCGATGGAGCACGTTTTGCCTGCCGCTGGTACAACCGAAACGGCGTTGAGCTTTCCATCGCTCTTTTTGAGCGTTGATTTCTCTACATGTGTCGCACTGCGGGAGCGCAGATAGTAAGTGGTCTTCAGTCCAGAGCGCCACGCCTCCCGGTAGAGGGCATCAAGCTTCCTGCCGCTGGGCTCGGCAATATAGAGGTTGAGCGACTGGGCCTGATCAATCCACTTCTGGCGGCGCGCCGCGGCCTGAATGACCCACGTCGGCGCGATTTCAAACGAGGTGGCATACAGATGCTTCAGATTCTCGGGAACACGCTCGATGGCGCCGAGCGAGCCATCGAAGTATTTGAGGTCGCTGACCATGGCATCGTCCCAGATTTCGGACCGCTTGAGGTCATGGACAAGAGCAGCGTTGACGACCGTGAAGTCGCCCGACATGTTCGACTTCACAAACAGGTTTTCATAGGTCGGCTCGATAGACTGAGTCACGCCACAAATGTTCGAAATCGTTGCGGTTGGCGCGATGGCCATGGTATTTGAGTTCCGCATGCCCACGCTCATTACGCGCTCGCGCAAACCGGACCAGTCGAGCCTTGCGGAAAGATCCAGATTGAGGTCGGACTTGCGGTTTTGCTGCAGCAACCTGATAGAGTCAATCGGCAGAATGCCTTGGCTCCACAGCGAGCCCTCAAAGGTCGCGTAGCGCCCGCGTTCCGCAGCTAGATCGACGGAAGCCGAAATGGCATGGAAGCTGATCAGTTCCATGCTCTCGTCGGCGAACCGGACGGCCTCGTCAGAAGCAAACGGGATACGCAAGGAGTACAGCGCATCCTGATATCCCATCATGCCGAGACCAACAGGACGGTGGCGCAAGTTCGAGAATCGCGCCTCAGGCACAGTGTAGAAATTGATGTCGATGACATTATCGAGCATGCGCATCGCCGTCGCGATTGTCTTTTTGAGACGCTCCTCGTCGATACCGGCTTCCGTCACGTGGTTTGCGAGATTGACCGAACCGAGATTGCAGACGGCAACTTCCCGCTTGTCGGTGTTAAGCGTGATCTCCGTGCACAGGTTGGAAGAATGCACCACGCCCTCGTGCTGTTGCGGGGAGCGGAGATTGCAGGGGTCTTTGAAGGTGATCCACGGATGCCCCGTCTCAAAGAGCATGGTGAGCATCTTGCGCCACAAATCCTGTGCGCGCACGGTTCGCGTCACTTTGAACTCTCCGCGTTGCGCTTTTGTCTCATAGCAGGCATAACGCTCGGCAAAGGCTGCACCGTAAAGGTCATGGAGATCAGGGACTTCGTCCGGGGAGAACAGAGTCCAGGTCGCGTCTGCTTCAACACGCTCCATGAACAGGTCTGGAACCCAGTTGGCGGTATTCATGTCATGGGTGCGTCGCCGATCATCTCCGGTGTTCTTGCGCAGGTCCAGAAACTCTTCGATATCGATATGCCAGGTTTCGAGATATCCGCACACTGCACCTTTACGCTTGCCGCCTTGATTAACAGCAATCGCAGTATCATTAGCAACCTTGAGAAACGGAACCACGCCCTGTGATTGTCCGTTCGTTCCCCGAATATGCGCGCCAAGCCCTCGCACGGCGCTCCAATCATTGCCAAGACCTCCTGCATACTTCGAGAGCAAGGCATTGTCTTTGACTGCCTTGAAGATGCCGTCCAGATCATCCGCGATAGTGGTAAGGAAGCACGAGGATAATTGAGGCCGCAGCGTACCGGAATTGAAGAGAGTAGGCGTAGAACACATAAAGTCGAACGAAGAAAGCAATTCATAGAACTCAATCGCGCGTGCATCACGATCGATCTCCCGCAGCGCCAGTCCCATCGCTACGCGCATAAAGAAAGCTTGCGGCAACTCGAAGCGTACACCGTCTTTGTGCAGGAAGTAGCGGTCGTAAAGTGTCTGCAGACCAAGGAACTGAAAGTTCTTATCGCGCTCCGGCTTCAAAGCAGCAGCGAGATGCCCGAGGTCGAAATTTCCCAGCTCCTTATCCAGGATGTCCAGATCAATCGCACGACGAATGAATTCGGGAAAGTACTCCTCATATCCACTTTTTGTGTGGCGCTGTGATGTTGACACCGCACCGGGAAGAACGAATGTCATCGCTTCTTCGCGCAAATTGTTCAGCAGAAGACGAGCGCTTACGTATGCATAGTTCGGCTCCTGTTCTACCAATGAGCGGGCGGCCATGGTCTGGGCCAGTCCTACTTCGTGCGACTGAATGCCGTCATAAAGAGTTCGGCGCATTTCAGCCATAACTGCTTCCGCGGATACTCCATCCAGGCCCTCGCAGGAAGCCGCGATTTCCTGCTGAAGCCGCGTTTCATCCAGCGGTTCACTCCGGCCGTCCTTCAATCGCACATGCAATTTCGGTATGGATGTGGAGGCTTGCCGCTCCTCACGGCTGCGGCGCTCCTGTGCGCGCTCCTCGCGATAGAGAACATAGGCACGCGCAACCTTGTGCTCGCCGCTACGCATCAACGCTAGCTCAACCTGATCCTGAATGTCTTCGATGTGGATGGCCCGAGAGAAGTCGCCTCGCCTGGCGAGAGCTTCCACGATCTGCTGTGTCAGAGTCTCGATTGCTTCGCGAATGCGTCGTGAAGCAGCAGCATCGGTGCCTTCTACCGCGACAAAGGCCTTAGTGATGGCGACCGAAATCTTGTTCGGATCGAAGGAGGAATACGATCCATTGCGCCGGATCACCTGGAAACCGGACTTTGTTGACGGAAGGCAATCCGCTCCATGCGCATACTCGGGCGGCGGGACAGGCGGCGTGGCGTTGGAACTGGGTAAAGTCGATGCGGCCATGGGAAACTCCTTATGGCCTCAGAAAGCGATGCGGGGAAACAGCGGAATATCTCCCAAGACGGAAAAATGCCCCTGCCACCTCGCCTCCCCTCGGAGGCGTCAGCGAATATTTCCTGGCAGGTCTTCGGACTCACAGGCTCAACCCTACTCGCCGGACTTCCCAGGCGCATTGCCCAGTGTCCTCATTCGGCTTTCGTACCTGCTCACCGCTGCGGGGCAGTTCCGGACTTTCACCGGATTCCCTTTTCATCCTCTTTTTAGAGGAACCAAGGAACGAATCCACTATATCCGGCAACCTGAAAAATCTCAATACAAGATATTGCGTTCCCTGTGGAGATCTCGTCGGACAGGTTGAGCTTGCCCCCGCAAAACGTACTCCATATAGGGCTCTGAGAAGATATCGAAGGAGCGGATCAGATGGAGCGAATACCGAGGAAGGCCTACACGTACGAGTTCAAGCTTGAGGCAGTTCGGCTGGTGGAGTCGGGTCAGAGCATAGCGTCTGCGGCGCGGACGCTGGGCATCATCGAGCAGACATTGCGG
>JAJZKY010000093.1 GCA_021803885.1 Planctomycetota bacterium | reverse complement strand
TCGATGGAATCCAGGGCGCGGATGGCGTCATTGGTATTGAACGGTTCGTTGTGCGCCCAGCGGTTACGCACGTCGCGCAACTCGCTGACCATGCTTCGTTCGGAAGTTCCGAGCACATTGCGGAACACCGTCTGCCAATGGTCCCACAACAGCCCAAGCAATGCATGCGGATCGGCAAGGTTGGATGGCTGGGGGCGGCCGGTGGACGTTAAGCAGGCTGCCTGCCAGTTTTCGCCTAGGCGATCCTTCATTTCTCGTTCAACGAAGGGCTTTAAACCCCCAACCAGCAATTCCAGTCCTTTGCCGACACGTTCTCGATTTGTAATTGCCATATATCCGTTCCCGAATTTGCAAATCCAGCCAATACCTAATTCATTACCCAATTAATTGGGTATTACCTATTTCGCCTTCCGCTGCCATTTGGCGCTTTGTCCCCGCCCCAGACATTCCACTTTGTCGCCCTTGAGCCGCTTGAGCACGGTCCGGATCATGTCCATGCTCACCCCCGGACAGGCCCGTTGCAAGTCTGAGACACTGAACGGCCCGGTCTGCTGCATGATCGCATCCGTAATCATCGCGGTCTTCTCGCCTGCCGGTCCTTTGGTCTGCCCCACACGCTGCTCAAGCTCCCGGTACGCCTGCTTCAAGATCCACAGCATGTAATTGACGAACGGCCAAGGGTTGTGGCGGCCATCGTGCCAGCCGGATGAACTCTGCTCCAGCGACTCGTAGTAGCGATCCTTATTCTGTTCGATGATGCGCTCGATGCTGATATACCGCCCAACGTGAGCACCGGCGTGGTAGCACAGAAGCACTGTCAATAGCCGCGATGCGCGGCCATTGCCGTCACGGAAAGGGTGAATGCACAGGAAATCCAGCACCACACCCGCCATGATTACCAGCGGACTGATGCGCCGGTCGCGATGGATGGCCTGGTGGTTGAATTGCAGACCAATTTTGGCGGCGGTAAAACGCACTCCATACTCGCCCTGTATCACCTGTTTTCCGGCACGCCGCCGACCCAGTTGTCGGGAGTCGAGGAGATCGTCAAACAACTCCAAGTCCTGCCGCCGCAAAACGTGCGGCGCGCCGTATTCGTCGGCACGCAGATTTCCCCCGGCAAACCCCATGAAAAGCCGGACGGTACCATTGTCCGCACGATCTGGGGCGAAATTGCCTGGCAGCTTGGCGGAAAGGAAGCTTTCAAACTGGTCAAAGATGATGACAAGCACGCCACCAATCCCGGAGCCACGCTCACCCAGATATTTAACAAATACGGCCCATGTCTGATTCTCATTGATGAATGGGTGGCCTATGCCCGGCAGCTTCACGGCTCCGCGGATTTGCCCGCCGGAACCTTTGATACGCAATTTACCTTTGCCCAGGCGCTTAGCGAGGCGGCCAAGGCGGCAAAAAATACGTTGCTCGTGGTAAGCATTCCGGCATCGGAAAGCCCACACCAGCGGGTTGATCGCGCCGTTACCGATATTGAAGTCGGTGGCGAACGGGGTCGTGAGGCACTGATGCGACTGAAAAATGCCATCGGCCGCGTGGAAGCATCCTGGCGGCCGGCCAGCCCAGATGAAGGCTTTGAAATCGTCCGGCGGCGATTGTTCCAGCCACTTTCCGGCGATCAGTTCGTAGCGCGTGATGCCGTCGCCCGGGCCTTTGTGGATTTCTACGGCTCGCAGCATCAGGAATTTCCGCCCGAATGCCGCGAAGCGGATTACGAACGCCGCATCAAAATGGCCTATCCGATTCACCCGGAAATGTTTGACCGCCTTTATAACGATTGGTCCGCTCTCGACAAGTTCCAGCGCACCCGCGGCGTGTTGCGCCTTATGGCCGCCGTCATCCATTCACTCTGGGAGCGGCAGGACGGCAATTTGCTGATCATGCCCGGCAACGTGCCCGTGGATGATCAGATTGTCCAGTTTGAATTAACACGCTACCTGGAAGACCCGTGGGTTCCCGTCATCGAAAAAGATGTGGATGGCCCCAATTCTTTGCCGCTGAGTCTGGATCGTGCCAATCCCAATCTGGGCCGATACTCCGCTTCGCGCCGCACCGCCCGCACGATCTACATGGGATCAGCCCCAACGCTCCGGGCGGCGCACAAAGGTATCGACGAACGGCAAGTGAAACTCGGTTGCGCTCAGCCGGGCGAATCTGTGGCCACGTTCGGCGACGCCTTGCGGCGGCTAACGGACAGCGCTACCTATCTTTATGTGGACGGCAAGCGCTACTGGTATTCGACTCAGCCGACCGTCTCCCGCCTGGCTGGTGACCGGGCAGAACAATATGAACGCGAGGAGGGCAGAACGGATGATGAAATAATCAGACGCATTCAGCAGCAGGCAAGGCAAAGGGGCCAGTTCGACAGGGTGCACGCCTGCGTCCCCAACCCGGCCGACATACCCGATGAGCCGGAGGGCCGTCTCGTAATCCTCGGTCCCATGTGGGGTCATCTTGGCAAAGACCCCGATAGCCCCGCGCGGCGCAAGGCGAAGCAGGTGCTGGAATCGAAAGGCTCCGGCCCCCGCAATTATCGCAACGCCTTGGTATTTCTTGCGGGCGATGAAAGGCGACTTCGTGAACTACACCAAGCGGCCGCACAGTACCTTGCCTGGAACTCTATCTGGGACGAGCGTGAGCAGTTGAATCTCGACGCATTCCAGACCCGACAGGCGGATAACCAGCGCCGATCGGCCGACGAAACCGTGGATAGCCGGATACCCCAAGCATATGAATGGGCCTTGGTGCCGACACAACCGGATCCAAAGGGGCCGATCGAGTGGACTGACGTACGCTTGCAGAACGGCGGCGGCCTTGCCGAACGCACCGCGAAGAAACTAATTGACAGTGACTTGATGCGTACACAGATGGGTGGCAATTTGCTGCGCCTGGAATTGGACCGTGTTCCGTTGTGGCGCGGTGACCACGTGAGCCTGCAGCAGCTCGCGGAAGATTTTGCCAAATACCTGTACCTGCCTCGGCTGGTGGATCGCGATGTGCTGCTCAAAGCAGTCCGGGATGGTGTCAACCGGTTGACCTGGCAAACCGAGGGTTTCGCGTACGCCGAACGATTCGATACGCAGTTCGGCCGGTACATCGGCCTGCAAGCCGGCACTGCGGGCCAGATTGTCATCGACGGCCAGAGCGTCTTGGTAAGGCCGGAAGTCGCTAAGGCGCAACTGGATGCCGACGCTGCCGCCGCTGGACGAGCCGGTCTCGGTACGGACGCCGTTGCAGAGATCAGTGCCATAGGCGATCACGCAATACCAAGCATGTTTGCCGATGGCGAAAAACAAATCACCGAGGCGGCCAAAACGTATCGCCGTTTTCACGGTTCGGTAAAGATTGATCCACTTCGGATCGGCCGCGACGCGAGCAGAATCGCCGAAGAAGTTGCCCAGCACTTGACCGGCCTGGTCGGGGCAAAGGTGGAAATCACCATGGAAATCCGCGCCGATCTAACCGAAAGCGCTTCGGAAAAGACCATCCGTGACGTGACCGAGAACTGCCGAACATTAAAATTTGAGCACTACGGATTTGAGGAGCAATGAGACTTTTCGGCGCAAGGTTTGCGCATTCACCAAATACCGCCGTCTTTTTCGATGGTGTGCCATCTGAAACGCCCGGTAAGGAATTGCCAATCCGCCGTAGAGCAAAGGAGATATAAGTGCCAAATACTGAACCAAAAAACAAGTGCGAGATTACCCGTTACGAAAATGACGCAACTTACCTGGAATTCCAAAAGCAAAACTGCAACGGTCTGCGCCTGGTCGCGGTGCCATTTGGCGAGGATGCGCAACTCTCTATGAGCGCTGACGCGGGTGACTTCAGGAAATGGCTTCGCCAGAATCAGTCGTCGTGGAATGTTGAATCGCAGAAGCCCGACGTGCGCGTTGACCTCCACGCTGCGGACATATGGCTCCCCATTGTCTGGCTGGGAGAGAATGTTGCTCTTCCAGTATTTCTCAGCCTAGTAAGCAGCTACGTGTACGATAAAGTCAAAGGGGACCTTCGTGGGGACCGGCGTGAAGTGCATTTCAAAGCCGTGTACAAGAGCAAAAGAACGGGTGTGTCCCAGGAGTTGAGCTTCCAAGGCAGCATCGACGATCTCAACAGGCTGAAAGAGAAACTGCGAGATGAGTAGCAGCCTGACGAGCCAAGGACTTGCCACCAAAGCGGCGTCGCAGCTACTCGACAGCCTGTTGCCAACGGCTGCGAAGTCGTTCCAAGAGCTTGATGAAAGGAAGTTCAAAGAAGCCCTTACGACGGTAGAGAAGCTTTCCGGCGTGGTTGCCGCAGCGCAGCCCACCGAGGATGAGCCTGACGAACTTTATCTCAATGATTTATACGTGCTTCGCAGGCTCGGCATATTTCTTCACGCATATGCCGCCGTGTGGGAAAAGATTTACCTGTACCAGTTCGCGGCCGCGTGGATGCCGTTGCAGGATGCGCTGGACAGCCTCCGGCTGATCAAACGTTTCTCAGGGATAGATGTCATGTCCTTTGAGGTTCAGCTGACCGAACTTGAAAAGCTATTTCCCTACAACATGTTTTGTAGTGTTGGGTTCATCGTCAGAAATTTTGAATGTAGCATTTGTGGCGAGGACGTGGACTCTGATGACTGCCCGCATCGGATGGGACGGCTATATCGCGGCATCATGGCCCACGCCGTAGCCAAGGATATAACCAGGATTGACCACGTTGCGCTCGTCACAAATCCTGTGGACAAACGGTGCGGCCTCTTCCCTTACGAAGACTCCGCTCATCAATTCAACCGGGTCCGCCTTCTTGCAAACGCACTTGTGTCGGGGCAATGCAGCCCACTGGATTTCAGCCATATCAGCATTTCCAAACGAGCAGTCTCGAACCCCAAATGGGTTAAGCAGGGCCGCAACGAACTATGCTTTTGCGGGAGCGGAAAGAAGTTCAAAAAGTGCTGCGAGGCGAAACGGGAAGTCCATACCGATCATCTTAACATCATCACCAGACGGCGATTCATCAATTTGCCCAAACTCGGAGACGCGCGTACACAGTGACATCGGCCTCGTCATAGGCCCCGGGCAGTGATGAGGCTCGCCAGTGCCAGTCGAACCCTGGCACCCTCTCGCAAAAAAATTGGGATCACGCCTCGCCACTTGCATTCGGTATTTGTTAGGGTATAATGGTATGAGTGATGACATTAAAGTTGTCGATGTTGTCAGGTTGTGCCCGTCATCACCACGGCTTGAAGGTTCCTTTTTCAGGAGAACCCCATGAATCCACTCTTGCATGTTCGGCGTTACGTCAGCGGTCTGGCCGCTTCGGCGGTGCTGCTCGGCTATGCCAGCTTGTCCGAGGCAGCCACCTTTGGCGGCAGCGGCGGAGCGCCGCTTCCCTGGGAAACCCCGCTCGCCCGCATCCTGGCCAGCTTCACCGGGCCGGTGGCCAAGGCCTTGTGCATTTTGTCCATCGTGCTGCTGGGTTTTGGCTTCGCCTTTTCCGAAGGCGCCGGCCTGCGGCGAATCCTGGGCGTCCTGCTCGGCGTGTCCATCGCCGTGACGGCCACCAGCTTCGGCGTGAGCTTCTTTGGCTTTGACGGCGGAGCAGGCTTCTGATGACTTCTTCGACCGACAAAATCGAAGGCTTTGAAGTGCCGCTGCATTTATCCCTGACGCAGCCGGTCTTGCTGGGCGGTGTGCCCAGAGCGTTTGGGATTCTCAACGGCACTACGGCCCTGGTGCTGGGCATGGGCCTGCACGTCTGGTGGCTGGGGTTTCCGCTGGGAATTGCGCTCCATGGCTCAGCTTTAGTTCTGACTCGGCACGACCCGGACTGGTTTGAGATTTTCCGGTCGCATATCAAACAGCCGACGTGGCTGGAAAGCTGACTATCTCCCGGCCAAAAGGATGAAGCCCGATATGTGGAATTTAAGCGAATATCAAAAGCACTCCCGCTTCTTAAGCGACTACCTGCCCTGGGCCGCCTTGATCGGGCCGGGGATAGTACTGAACAAGGATGGGAGCTTTGCGCGTACGATCCGCTTCCGCGGACCGGACACGGACAGTGCCGTGGCCCACGAACTCATGGCGATCAGAGCCCGACTGAACAATGTGCTCAAGCGCCTCGGTTCGGGCTGGTGCGTCCATGTCGAAGCGGCGCGCAGGGAGGCCCAATCGTACATGAGAAATTGGGAAAGCTCCTTTCCCAATTCTATTGCCACGGCTGTTGACCGGGAACGCCGGGAGGCGTTTACACGCCAGGGCAATCACTTTGAATCCACGTACTACCTGACGCTGACCTACCTGCCGCCGGAAGAACAGGTCAAATCTCTGACCAGTGCTTTGATCGAACGGCCAGCCGACAAAGGCGGGGTTTCGTATCGTGCATCGTATGAGACTTACCTGGGCCAGATCACCCAGATGGTCAATCTGCTGGCCAGTTTCATGCCGGAGGTCACGCCGCTCGATGACAACGGAACGCTGAGCTACCTGCACGACTGCGTGTCCGATCGGCAATTGAAGATCAAAACGCCGGCACAGCCATTCTACCTCGATGAAATGCTCACCGACGCACCTTTAACCGGCGGTTTAAGTCCGAAACTCGGCCGGCACTTCATCAAGACCGTTTCCGTACGCACCTACATCGGCCAGACACTCCCGTGCCTGCTGGATGGCCTGAATGAATTGCCCTTGGCGTACCGCTGGGTGGCGCGGTATCTGCCCATGGACAAGGTGCAGGCGACCAGCCACCTGGGCAAACTCCGCCGGCAGTGGTTTTCCAAACGCAAGGGGATGGTGACACTGCTGAAAGAAGCGGCTATGAAGCAGGAAAGCCGCCTGGAGGATTCGGATTCTCTCAATAAAGCGTCGGATGTCGATGCGGCCTTGCAGGAACTCGGCGGCGATTACGTATCCATCGGCCACTTTACTCTGACGGTAACCGTCTGGGATGAAAGTGAATCCGCCGCCGTCGATAAAGCCCGGGCCGTGCAGCAGGTGGTGGACAGCCAGGGAATCGTCTCGCAGATCGAAAGTTTCAACGCCGTGCAGGCATGGCTGGGCAGTCTGCCCGGCCACGGCTATGCCGATGTGCGACGGCCGCTGATTTCGTCGCTGAATGTCTGTGACCTGATGCCGGCCAGCAGCGTCTGGTCCGGGCCAAGCTGGTGTAAGCACCTCAATGGCCCGCCGCTGTTGCAGACCCGCACCAAAGGTTCCACGCCGTTCCGGCTGTCGATCTACCAGGGCGATGTGGGCCATACGCTCATTGTCGGGCCGACGGGCGCCGGCAAATCGACGCTGCTGAATTTGATGGCCTGCCAGTTTTTGCGTTACCCGAACGCCCGGGTGTTTATCTTTGACAAAGGCGCAAGCTCGCGTGCCATGACCTACGCCATGGGTGGTACGTTTTACCCAATAGGCTCTCAGAATGTCAGCGACAGCCACTCTGTTGATTCACATAGCAATGGCTTGCCGGAACACCAAACTGACACGGATGCGGCGGCAACGGCAGAACAGGCCATTTGCTTTCAGCCGTTGGGCCACATCGACAACGATGCCGAGGTTTCCTGGGCGCAGGATTGGCTCCTGGATTTATTGGGGCGTGAAGGCTTGCCGGCCACACCCGCGCTCAAGCAGGAACTCTGGTCCGCTCTGAACAATCTCAAATCCCTGCCGGCGAATCAACGCACGATGACAACGTTGCGGAACCTGGTGCAGGACGCCGGTGTGCGGCAGGTATTGGAAAGCTTTACGCTCTCCGGCCCGTATGGCCACCTTCTGGACGCCGATCACGAAACTCTCTCGGAAGGTTATTGGCAGGTCTTTGAAACCGAACACCTGATGCATTCGCCGCGGGTGCTTTTGCCGGTGCTCACATACCTGTTCCATAAACTCGAAGGGCGCTTCAGCCAGGGTTTTCCGTCACTGCTGATTCTGGATGAAGCCTGGATGTACCTCACCGATTCGGCCTTTGCGGCGCGCATACGCGAATGGCTCAAGGTGCTGCGGAAAAAGAACGTCGCGGTGATCTTTGCCACCCAGTCGCTGGCGGACATCGCCGAGAGCGTCATTGCCCCGGCGATTATCGATAGCTGCCTGACTCGGATTTTCCTGCCCAACGCGGCGGCGTTGGAGGAAAGCGCTAAGAAGGTCTACCAGTCCTTTGGCCTGAATACCCGGCAATTGCAGATACTCCAGAGCGCCATGCCCAAACGGGACTATTACCTTCAGTGCCGGCAGGGCGCCCGGCTTTTCCAACTGGATTTGGGAAAAATCGCCATGGCATTCTGCGCCGCCGGTTCGCCGGAAGACCAGGCACGCATCACACGTGTTCTGGCCCGCCATGGCCCCAAGGATTTTGGCAAGGCCTGGCTGGAAGAACTGGGGCTGGCCGATGGCGACCGTCGCGTCGTGCCGGAAGACGTGGCCATCAACGAGTGCAAAACCAATTGTGAAAGGAACAACCATGAGCAAAAACAAACAGAACAACACGAACCCGCCGCGATCCAAATGGCGTAAGGCGGCGCTGGCCGCGGCAGTGACCGCCGGTCTGCTGACGGCGGCACCGGCCATGGCCTGCTTTTTCGGCGGCGTGGTCTTCGATCCAAGCAACTTCGTTGAGCACATTTTCGAGGCTTCAACGGGTTTGCAAGAAATAGCCCGCATGGAAAACCAATTACAGAATCAGGAGCGTATGCTCGCCGGTCTGGGAACCAATGCCTGGCCCGGCATGGCCCAATCCATGCAAGGCGTCACGCTGGTGCTCCAAAACGGCGGACGCTTTACCTCATCCGATCCGGCCGGCCAGATGGCGGCCCATGAGCCGCTTACCTTTGGTGACGGGACACAAAATCCTGACGCCGGCCAGATGGCCGCTTTGCAAACCACATGGAGCCAGGATAACCAGGCGGGCATCATCCAGAACCGCCAGCTTGAGAATCAGGTTGTCGCCGGCGTGACGGCGGACGCGGCGCAGATTAACGAGATTGTCGCCGCATCCGGCCGCACCGCCATCGCCGCGAAAACGAATGCGTCCGCCTCCGTATCATGCGTTATCGATATTTTTCCATCCGTTTTCATTTTTGACCGCTACGCAAGTCTCCGTTATCATGAATTTAAGTTGCTTCACAATCCGCTGGGCCAGTACACGGCTCCATAAAATCCGGTGGACCGGGGTACGTGCAAATAAGCCGCGGGACAATTCGCCGAGCCGCAGCGCTGCCGGAACTACTTTTGCGCCCCGGTCACCCGACACTCCAAGCCGGCGGCGGCATAGATGGTGGCAAGTGCATTGGTGCAGGTACCAAAGCATAAATCCGTATCAACATCATCATTGAACCACTCGTCACTAAGGTAGCTGGCCAAGAGGCTCTGTGCGACAGGCAGTGCCTCATCGTACCATCCATTTTGCATAGCGTTCCGCAACCCCTCAAGCCACGCCGCCTCTGTATTAAAGCCATCGCCGAGAAGGATCGAGGCCACCGCCGGGTTACTGCTGCATGATCGGTATTCGGCTTCATGCGAGCGCAGGTACCGCGCGGCGAACGGAAAATTTGCAACCGGTGGTCGGCCGTACGCGCTGGCGTAATTGCAATCGACCGTGGGGCATGCTGTCCGCAGATCACCCTCCATCAGAAGACTCCACTCTCGGCACGCCTCCGCAGTGCGCCACTGTAGGGCGTACATCGCGCCCAAAGCCCAATGTCCTGCACCAAACGACGCATCTTCAGTCAAGGCGGAAACGAATGCCTGTTGCGCCCAACGCGGGATGTTCTCAATCTGTGATAGCACTCCATTAATGGTGGTAAAGGTGGGCACCACAATTTTAGGGTTGCGCGTGATCGGCGAGGTTCCGTGCGGTAACGGCCAAAAGCGAAGATGAACCAACTGCTGCCGCTCCTTTGCGTCCATCAGCCCCCGGATTTCAGTTAGAACCCGCCTGGAACGTTGGAAAAGGGCGTTCGCACCGTCCATCTCACCATTTTTGGTGCAATCAAAACTCCAAGCGTCCATGTAAGCGGCAAGCATACGGACGACGCCCGCGAAGGAGCGTCCGAGCGATGCGCGGAAATTGGTCTCGCAATCACGCTCGACCCACATCGCCGACTCATCCGTCCTAAATGGCAACCGCAGGCATATTGCACCCTGCGTCGGCGTTATAATAATCGGTAGCAGGTCGGGGTTGACCGGGTGTTCCCACCAAAGCTCAATTTCTTCCGGCTGCAGAAGCTCAACTAATTTTCCGAGTCCGTCCGATGCCCAATCCGATATAACGCGCGTGCGTTCCAGTTCCTGGTAGAGCGAAAAGAAGTCTCCCGGAAACTTGAACTTATACTTTTCTTCCAGTGCCAGCCAATCATTGATTCTCATGCTAGTTTAGGGCTCCTTTCAGATTGGCTCCAGAGCCGCACGCGAACGGGCCGAGGTCCCAGACACGCCCAGGGTAACGCCTCTCCGCCATCACTTAGGGTGCCTCCTCGATACCCTGTTCCAGCGCTGTCGCGTCCGCCTCGATAATGTTCTCGGCCTCCTGCAAAAGGCTCTCCGCCTGCTGAGCCAGCGTCTCGTCTCGCGGCGCGTTGTTGGAAGCGTTAGTGGCGATATTCTGCAGAATGTTTTCCACCGGAGCCGATTCCGGTTTTGCAGTGGCGATTAGGTTGCCGCCAGCATTCTCGAAAGTATTGGCCATTTGCTGATAATAGGGAGATGGTTGGGTGACGCTGTTGAGCACGTCGTTAAGAAGGTTCCGGATATCAGGATCGTCGGATTTTAGCACGTCATCCGCGATCTCCTTAGCGTTGGCTTCGCTGAAATCAGGGCATTTGGGATAAACCATGCTGGTAATCCTTGAACCGTTGGCCAAGCTTGAATAAGTATACTCCACCACCGGCGTGGTGGAAATATCCACCGCCCCGCTCACGGCCTGATACTGGAAAACCAACTGGCCC
>JAJZKY010000092.1 GCA_021803885.1 Planctomycetota bacterium | reverse complement strand
CGATGGCCGCATTTTACCTTGCTTTGTCGAATCGCCTGCTCGGCGCGGCACATGACCGTATCCAGGCCCGGGAGTCGAGAAAAGCGAACATGGGAGTCCTCGCGCAGCAAATGGTTGGCCAGTCATCTATTAGATGGTATCCGTCAGAGCAACACACCTGTTCTCGTGTAGTGGATCGGCGATTTGCTGAGGACATGGGCGAAACAGGAGCGATAAAGTCGGTGCGCCGCCGGCTGAGCCAGGCCGAGGTGGAGGAATTGGTTGGCGAGTGTGAAGCCAGTGGACTGACGCGACCGGCTTTCTGCGCCGGCCGCGGGCTGAGCGTAGCGACGGTGGATCGAGGTGGGTGGCGGATTCGACGACGAGACGTTGAAGCGCCTGCTGAGCGTGCTGGAGCAGGCGTAGGGTGCCGTTTGGATTTGGGCCGGCGACGCGGATCTACGTAGCGACCGGAACGACAGACATGAGGAACTTCTTCAACGGTCTTTATGGTCTGGTGCGGGACCATCTGGGCTGCGATTGAGCTGCCCCCTTCGGTTAGTCTAGGTAAGTGAGAGCACCAGAATTTGAGTTTAGCTGCAAAGTCATTCCGCAACCGCCGCCGGGGCTGTGTGAATGAGGGAAACGCAGTTTGCTTTCCACATTTGCATAGCGCATTGCGAACTCCTCCGGTGTCAGATAGCCCAGCACGCTGTGTGGGCGCACCTGGTTGTAATCGACTCTCCAGGTTTCAATCGTCTCGCGGGCATTGTCTAGTGTCAGGAATCAGTGCTGGTTGAAGCATTTCTCGCGGAACTTGCCGCGGAAGCTCTCGATGTAGCCGTTCTCCATCGGCCTTCCCGGGATGATAAAGTGCAGCTTGACCTTGTTATCGTAGGCCCACTGGTCGAGCACCTTCACAATGAACTCAGTGCCGTGGTCAATTACGATTCGTTTCGGCAGACCGCGCTTAGTCCGCAGCGTCTCCTGCACACGCACAACACGCAGTGCGGGCAATGATGTATCTACTTCGATGGCCAGCATCTCGCGGCTCAAGGCATCCTCGATCGACAGAGCGCGGAACTTGCGCCCATTTGCCAGTGCACCTGCAGGAAATCCATCGTCCAGATCTGGTTCAGAAGTGTCGAAGTGTCAAGCAAGACGCGTGCCTGGGCGCCGATGCGCCGTCCGCGCTTGCGCCGGCGCACCGCCAGCCGCTCCTCAACGCAGATCCGGTACAGTCGCTTGGTGTTCACGGTCCATCCTTCACGGCGAAGCAGAATATGCAGTCGCCGGTAGCCCCAGCGATTTCGTTGGTCAGCCAACTCGCGCAGACGTACGCGCAACTGCTCATTTACCGAGGCAAAACGCGTGGCGCGTGGGCTATACCGCACCATCGCCCGGCATACTTCCAACTGCTTACAGGCATGCCGCTCCGAGCATTCCGCAGCGGCGCGAAACAACGGCACAGCTTCGCGCCCTGCCTGTGGGCCTACCATTGGCGCTTCCAGTTATTTAGTGGATAGCGAGGCTAGATCCAGGCCGTCGCAAGTGCATCTGTTCAGGCCGCCGTCCCTTAACCAGCAGTTATGTTTTGTCCAATTGCAGAACAAGGGACATATTCCGAGGTTCCTTCAAGAAGTAGCGACAATTTTGAGCTACTTCGTTGACTCCCATTTCATCTCGTTTTTCTTTAGTTGCGGATCAGAGACGATCAGGTGCCAGACCACGGCCTGAAAGCTTTCTGCGTGCGGCGTGACCGTATCACTCGAAAGTGTAGGGATAACTACTACCGCGGCGGCGACCTTTGCGGTGTAACCTCCGTCTCTCCCCACAATGCCGGTGACTTTTGCTCCCACCTTCTGCGCCAGTTCCAGCGCTTTCACGATGTTAGCACTGACGTTCCTTTTCAAATTGCCTCCCCCTACCGAAAAGACCAGCAACGTATCACCCTTACGCAGCCGACTCCCCTGCAGCCAGCGCGAAAAGCTCGTGTCCCAGCCGTCATCGTTGACCCGCGCAGTGAGTTCACTCGCATTATCCGTTGGCGCATAACTTTCTATGTCGGCAATCTTGCGGAAATCGTTTACCGCGTGGGTTGCGTTGCCTGCCCCACCGCCAACGCCCAAAACAAACAGGCGTCCGCCATGATTCCGGGTTTCGATGAGGACATCGATTATCCCTTGTACCTGCCGCTGATCGATTTGCTTTGCTATCTCTGCAACTTCCTGCAGATAGCGAGAAACATAAGTCTCCATTGAACGGTGCCTTTCTCTCTTGAGATTCATACACATCTCGCAGCGATGCCTCCGGCTAGCCGGACCTGATCTGTCATCGAGATAAGTTAGTACCTCTTTATTGAGATTCTGCACAGAACGGGTAGACCTTTTTCTCACCCGCTCTTCTTTGCAAGAGTTCCGCTAGCGGATGAACTCGATTTCGATGCCGGCCTCGGCCGCCAGCCGCTCCCCGTTCTCGCGCATCTCATCGCGGAACGGCTTGGCGAGTCGCGAAGCGTCGAAGATCCGCACCGTCCGCTCGCAAAGCTACGAGGTGATTTGATCGGCGTAGCATATCTTCGGCAGGGTGCCAAAAATCAGCACCCGGTCCCAGCAGCTCAGCACTCCTGCTATCTAAGTCGAAAATCTCGGTCAGAAGTTCGATGTCCAGCGAGAAATGATAACCAACGGTCTCTTTGGTTTCGGCTATTCCGGGTTAAGGTCCTCATTGTGGCGATCGATGTATTCGTCGATAGCAGCGATGAATTCTTTGACGCTGCGGAAAACGCCGCGGCGCAGTTGATTCTCCGTCAGGCCGCGAAAGAACCGCTCTACTATGTTGAGCCACGAGCAACCGGTAGGCGTGAAGTGCATGTGGAAGGCCGGATGGCGAGCCAGCTAGCGCTAGACCTTGGGGTGTTCGTGCGTGGCGCAATTATCCACGATCATGTGAACCTGCTTGTCGCCTGGAACCACGTACTCGATTCCGCGTAGGAACTTCAGCGATTCCTGGTGGCGGTGGCAGCCGTCACACATGGAAATCGCCCTGCCTTCCAAGGCATTGAGGTCCGCAAGCAGAGCCGCGGCGCCCTTGCGCTTGTAGTCGTGTGTCATGGTGCCGCAGCAAACCTTCTTCATGAGCAGCCCTGGCTGGGCGCAATCCAAAGGCTGAATGTGGCTCTTCTCGTCGGCGCATAGCACGACGGCATGCTCGGACAAATTCAGGTACTAGCCGACGATATTCTCCAGTTTTGCGGAGAACTCAGGATCGCGGCTGAGCTTAAAGGTCCTCGTCAGATGCGGTTTCAATCCGTGCGCACGCCAGATGCGGCGCACACTCGCCTCGCTGATGCTTATGGAAGCCGCCATCGTGCGTGTACTCCAGTGCGTGGCGTTGGCCGGCTCGCGATGCAGTGTCATCTCCACCACGTGTTTCATGCGGCTGTTTGTGATGGTGCGAGTTCTACCTGGCCGGGAAGTGTTCTTCGCCAGCGCAGCTATGCCGCCATCGAGAAAGCGGCTCCGCCGCGGCGCTACTTTCTTTGTCATAATGCCCATCTGCGCGGGAATCTGTTTGTTCTCCAGACTTTCACCAGCGTGCAGCACAAAAGGCGTCCGCTCGACCAACCGCGCGTGTAGCGAGCGCTGCCGCGCAATCCGCTCTGGGGCTGTCCTCTGTTCCGGATTCAATCGAACTGGGGCCGCTGTGCGCATACTGTGCCGTTCTCCACAGTATGGACGAAACGCAATCCTAATCGTTCCTATTTCAGGCGCATTAGGCTAGATTTCAATTGAGAAATTGCTCGCCATGGCATCGTTATAAAACATTTTAACCGTGTCGAGGGAAAACGCATTCAAATCGTATCCCACGTTATCAAGCTTCTGTAGAAGATCCGGCGTGACAGTAATAATGTGCGTTCCTAACTTGTTGGCTTGGAAAATGTTGAGCAATTCACGCGGGCTAGCCCACAGTAATTCGGCTTTGGGGCGTATTGTGAGGATCTTCAGTGCCTCTGTCATGAGGGGCACCGGATCGACTCCTGTGTCAGCAATCCGCCCCGCGAACACCGAGACGATCGCAGGCGTGTTCGGGTCCAAGGCTTCGGAAACACGGACGATCTGATCCAAGGTCATGATGGCCGTGACATTTAACGCGATTCCCTCAGCGGACAGGCGGCGAATCAGCTCTCCGCTGAACTTGCCTTTCGTGTCGGTTACAGGTATCTTGACATTCACATTGCTGCCCCAACTGGCGATGACGCGAGCCTGCTTTTCCATGCTCGGGAAGTCATCGGCGAAGACTTCCAGCGAGATCGGGCGGTCAGGAATCGCTGCCAGAATCTTTTTTCCGAACGCCTCGTAATCCTTGATACCAGCTTTTCTCATCAGCGTCGGGTTGGTGGTGAAGCCGTTGATGTAGGGTTTCGCATATAGTCTCATCATGCTTTCAAAGTCAGCACCGTCAGCGAAAACCTTAATTCGCAATTCAGAGAGTGTTAACATTGGTATTCCTTTTCGCCTTTAATAGTGGACGTTTTCTCAAACAGGGTGACACTGAACGCCTGTAGGACCCCTCCATTAACAATCCGCGCAGAGCGGGCAGGACATCGTTGAGCTATGCCGCGTGAGCGATGTTGAGTTAAAGGATTGCAACCAGTTCACGCAGTTTCAATCCGATGTCAACGTCTGTTTGTCAAACAGGGCCAGACCGCACATGTAAGTGCTGCCGATCTTCTTGATCAGAGGTGCAGACGCAGGGGTTTGGACGGGCGGAAGACCTGAGCGTTGGATAGGCCGGCTAAGCTGCGGCGCAGGCTTTTGTTCTGCAACCCGCTGATGTTGAACCCGCCTCGTGCGATAGCTTTAAAAGAGCGGATCGTTGTCCAGGTCGAAGGGGTTAAGGCCGGGATAGCTGCGGCTTTCATGCTCGACCGGTGGCGACACCTTGTTGAGTTTGTGTCGCCCGTTGCGAAAATCTTCCAGGCAGAGAGGAACTGGAGGTAGCGGCGATTGGCAGCGTGAAGCAGTTAGGGCGGCACGGGCAGGCCGTAAACGGACTTCTGCTTGGCGGCCCATTGGGTTTCGCGCGAGCCATCGCGGTGCTCTAGCTCGCGGTAGTGCTTGAAGAAGGTCCTAAAGTTGACCGTGGGTTCAATGCGCCGACTGAGACCTAACGTGTCGTAAAGCTTCAGCGATACCGGCCCCATGGTGTGTTTGATCCGCCTTCCTTCGATGCGGACATTGAGACGATTTCCCGGCCCGCCCTGGTAGCGAGCGTCGAGTTTGCACCCCAGGAAGGCGGGCGATGTTGTCGGGTTTGACGGTGCGGATTGCGGTCCGGCCGAAGTTCTCATACAAAAGCTGGAGACCGGCCTGTATGCGGGACACGATGTCGGTAGCGCATTTGCACTGGTTCACGCTCCAGTAGTAGCTCATACCGAAGGCGCGATCGATGAGACAGAAGCCTTCGGCGCTATCGTGGATTGTCTCAGGTATGCTATCGAGAATTGACCCACCAGCCCTGTAATCAAGGGTGCAACTGAAAATCTGCTGACGTGACGGAGATGACGGCTCATCATGCCCGTTGCCCGGAAGCGCCCTTGTTGTATCTGCCATCGCTGGTTCCATCCCGACAATCGAGTTGGTTCCCGACAATGGGCTTGCAGTAAGCCGGCGTGCCAGTCCTTGCGGCGTTGCCGGAAGCAGGCTTGTTGGCGAGCGCGGAATCCGGATTATTTTCGCGGGCACCGGATCCAGGCCCGCGGCGCCAGCGACAAGCCGCCAGAACCGCTGTGATTACCGCCCCCGCTGAATCGCCTTCCCTGGGACATCGCACGATCCGAGTGTGGGATGCAAGGCGCTGATTGCTTGGGCGTTATGGGAGCCCTACCGGCTCGCTCCGCGCAATCCCAGATCAGAGCTGGTGCAGAGTGGAGCTGTCGAGGGGCTGCGGACCATGCGTCTAGAATTCCATCAACTTCAGCGGCGTCTCAAGCACCTTCGCGTGCGCCAGCCGGAGCGGCATCGGCGATTGTTGCCGTCGTTGGCGGCCAGCGGTCATCAGACGCCGATCGTCGTGATGGCCGCCGGACATGCTGATCGTTACCCGGTGCTCGACGGCTGCCAGCGGGTGGCGGCGCTTGAGCAACACCACCGCGCGCACACCTATATGCCAGGCCGGCGCTGTCACCACATCCGAGGTCTGGCGCGGATGTGGTGACAGCGCCCGCCGTCCGCATCGCTTGCACCGGCCAACATGAATGCGACACTCAATCCGTTCCACCTTGAGTTGCGGCATTTCGGTCTAGTACGTCTTCTCGATCCTGGTCTCTTCCAACTCCCCGCCGCAGTGCGGCCAACAGCCCGGCAGTTCCGCTTCCAGCGTTTCGTCGATCGTAGCAGGGATCCCACGGCGGCTACGGCATCCAGATCCGGCTCCCGCTTTCTGCCCTGACCTGGGTGGATGGGCCCTCAGCTCCTGACGCGAGAACGGCGCCGTCGGGCGCTTCCCGGCCCGGCGCACCTCTTCCAATGCGTGCAACAAACGTTCCACCCGGCGCTCCGAGCGCTCGTTGGCAAGCTTCAACTCCGCCACCTCTTGCCGTAGTCGGGCGTTTCCCTCAACCAGCGACTACATGCTCGCAGAGTAACAGCCCGCCGAATCCGAACAATTACCTTCCTTGAGCCGGAATCGGCACGCTCGACAAATACAGATGGGTAAGGCAAAAACGACATAAATAAAACACAGAGGACTCTCCGACAGCACTGAAACTAACCAAGCTCATTTCTACAACAAAATCGCAGGATTTGCTTCTCTTCCAATGCGCTGGATAACCCACCTTGCTGCATCGCTTACGCTCTTGACGCGAGCAGTGGGGCTCCGCTCCGCAACTTTTTCATCATACCCATAGTCGATGAGAATCGTCTCACAGCCAGCGTTGTAGCCTGCTTCCACATCCCGCCATCGATCTCCTACCATAAAGCTTCTATACAAATCGATTCCATGTTCCTTGGCAGCTTGTAGCAGGAGTCCTGGGCTGGGCTTTCGGCAATTGCAGTTGTCTTCATCTATATGGTAACACACAAAGACATCGTCGATGGGAAGAAGTGAGGTAAGTATCTCATTCATTTGCTCAACAGTGTCGCGAGACTGCGTCCCGCGCGCAACGTCAGGTTGATTGGTAACTACCACGAGCAGGAACTTCTCGCGCTTAAGATCACGGAGCGCATCGCGCGCGCCAGCCACAATTTCAAATTGCGCTATTGTGGCTGGAGGATAAGGCTTGCCGTTGCGCACAAATGCTCGGTTGAGTACACCGTCTCGGTCGAAAAACACGGCTCGTTTGAGCTGAGGCTTTGTTTTCACAAAGAGCTCCCGTCCCGTTCCTTTTACCTTCACCAGCGAATCGCGGACAATCAAGCTCAACGCCACGGATTAAATGGCCTCACCCTGTGGCACGCTATCAGCCGGATGTACGCTAGGAATCATAAGCAGCGTATCTGCGACTCTCTCCACGACATCTCCGCTTTCACCCGCGATGCCGACCCCACCGGCTCCCGTTCGCTCGACCGAAACTAGTTCAGTCACTATTCTCGGACTGACATTTGCATCGGCATTCCCTCCGCAAATTGACAAAGCGATCATGGTATCGCTCGCCTCTATTTGACGCGTCTTCAGCCAACTCCCCACCACAGATTTGTGTTCCTACCGAACTGATTGTGACAACTCTTCGATCGCGCTCTAAGGCTCGATTCCTGCAATTATCCGGAAGTTGCTCGCCGCGTTACATAAAAGTGATGCGGTGCCGCCGACGTCTAGGATAAACAGCGCCCCGCCACTGGACCATGTCTGCCTCAGCACACTAGCTGTTTCCTCGATTGGTGCTGTGCTCAACTGTCCAACATTCTTTACGATCTCTCGCAAATACCGGTCAACAAAACCGCTCTCGAGTGGCTTTATCTCCTTGCCGCTCGCGCCAGGTAGGCCGCAGTTTCGTTCAGACCATCCTTTGATCCTATCTCGTAAAATCTTTGACGGACTTCAAAACCCGCCAACTCCCCGCGGGTGAGCAGATCCCGGTATACATCTGCCAGGTCAAATGGCGGATCATTTCTTACTGCTGCAAGTGCCTCAGCACGGAACACCCCTAATCCGTAGTCGATAAACTGCATTCTTGGCGAACGGCTTCGCTTATCGTACGCAATAATGTCATGGCCGTTGAATTCTACGTTGCTGGTGTCCCACCTATTCTTATTCCAAAATACGGTCATAAGCGCCTGCTTTTTTGCTTTTTCAAAACTTGCTGCAACCGCTTCATAGTTACACGGCAAATAGGAATCTCCGTACGCAACGAAGAATGATTCCTCCAATAAGGGCAGAGCTTTCTTGATTGCCCCTCCGGTTCCCAAAAGCGAGTCCCCATCATGCGAGTAGCTCACCTCTAGGCCGAATGCGGCTCCATCGGCGACGATTTCCTCAATCATTTCACCCAGATGACCAACGCATAATACAACGCGTCGCGCTCCGTTTACGCGTAAGAGTCTCAGCTGGTGTACGATGAATGGTTCTCCATTCACCTCAATGAGAGACTTGGGGGTCATGGTGGTTAGTGGCCGTAAGCGCGTCGCCAAGCCACCTGCAAGTATCGCCACAGTTAACATTCTTTCACTCACGAATGAGCTAGAACTGCCGTGCCAGAAAAATCGAATCGAAAACGAACCTCGCGCAAGCCCGCCACACGAAGTGCCCGTCGAAGCTGGGTTTTATTTTCTGTGTAGAACAAAAGGAATCCTCCCCCTCCCGCTCCAATCAATTTACCGCCGAGAGCGCCATTTGTCCGCGCCAACTCATACAACTCATCGATTGCTGCATTGCTCATTCCAGGAGAACGTGTCCTCTTATGCAGCCAGTGAGCGTGCATCAATTCAGCAAACTGCCTCAAGTCTCCCGCCAACAACGCATCGCGGCTCTGCAGGCCCAACTGCTTTACATAATGCAAATTAGCTAGCATGTCGCTGTCATTCTGACGCGTGCGCACCTCCTGGTCTCTTAAAATGTTAGAGGCGGAGCGAGCATATCCAGTGAAGAACAGCAGCATGTTATCTTCCAGATTCGCCAGCACCTCGGGCTGTAACTTCAAGGGCTCTACAATTACTTCATCATCGGGGGCGAACTGAAAGCTGGTGATTCCGCCAAATGCGGCAATGTATTGGTCTTGCTTTCCGATCGGCTCACTCAATCGGTCAATTTCAATCTGACAGGCTTCCTCTGCGAGCTCCGCTGGAAGGATAAAGTCGTTCTTCAATGCGTGCAAGGCTCGAAGCAGCGCGGTTGTGAAACTTCCAGAGGATCCCAAGCCGGTTCCAGCCGGAATATCGGATATGCTGACGATCTCAAGATATGGCCCTACAATATTGAGCTTTCTTAGGGCTTCTCTCACTATCGGGTGTTCGATCTGGTCCACATTCTGGACATCCTCTAATTTCGAATATTTCAAAATGATCCGCGGCCGAAACGCCTCATTAATGGTGATATAGACGTACTGGCTAATGGCCGCGGAAATCAGGAAACCACCATGTTCGCGATAATACGATGGCAGGTCGGTTCCGCCACCTCCCAGTGAAATCCTAAGTGGACTGCGAGTAATAATCATACCAACCCCGCCTTGACATAAAGACGATCGGCTTCACTCAGCATGGCCAGTACTGCGGCCCTGAGGGCCTCTTCGGAAGACCGCGAACACTTCCAGCCAAGCGCGCGAATACGATCAGTGTTTAGGCGGACGATCGGCACATCGCCCTTCCATCCCCGGTCTCCTCCCGTAAAGGTAAAGGCAACCTGCTCGGAATCCAGACCTGCACACTGGCATACAAGGCGGGCTATTTCACTCACAGTAATATAGTCGCCAGTCGCAACATTATAAGAACGGAACCGGTGCTGAGCATGTTCATGTGCATATAGCACAGCGTCGATTACATCTGCGACGTGGATGTAAGATTTGCTTTGCAAGCCATTGCCCAAAATGAGCAAGCGGGTTGGATCAGTCTGCAGTGCCCTGAGGAAGTCAAAACCTACTCCATGTGTTTGCCGTGGGCCCACAACATTGCCAAAACGAAAGACACGAGCGGACAGTCCGCACATATGGCAATAGGAACTAATGAGCGCCTCTCCAGCCAGCTTGCTCGCGCCGTAAGTCGAGATAGGGATTAGCGGCCCAAAATCTTCGGTGGCTTCGATAGATCCGATATCGCCATAAACACCGCTCCCAGACGCGTAAAGGAGGCGCTCGGCCGACGTGACCCTCATTGCCTCCAGAACGTTTGACGTCAGATAGGTCCCTTCACGAAAATCGATATCCGGTTCGGTCGCGGCGCGAGCAATGTCTGGATTCGAGGCTAGATGAATGACGACTTCGTGGCCATCCATGGCGGCGGTCAGTTGCGGCAGATCCTTTACGTCAGCACAAACGACTGCGAGCCTTGGGTCGTCTCTATGGTGTTCCAAATGCCATTCCCGGCCCGATGAGAAGTTATCGTATACAGTGACTCGTTGAGTAGCCTGATCGGCAAGGAGTCGATCTGTAAAGTGGCTGCCGATAAAGCCCGCGCCGCCGACGATAAAGAAGCGAGTGCCCTTCATTTGAAATCCTCAACCCGAGAATTTAAGGACCGTGCGTGCGACATAAGGTGATTGCAGACACATGCAGCCGACTTGTCTGCATCACTGAATGAAACCACTCTCATAAATAACTGAGGCTGTGATTGGTGGTACTCTGGAGTCGCTCCGTGGAAGTTCCAGCTCGCCGACGGCGGGGCCGCTAAAAACACAACGGCCGCCTGCATGCACAACTTGTGCCGCCTCATTACCCGATAAAAGTATCGCATTAAACATTTCCTCGGCGTCGCTCACTTCGCATGCCGGCATATGCATTGGATACATTTATGACATGTGCTTTAAAGTTCCTAGCCAAAG
>JAJZKY010000091.1 GCA_021803885.1 Planctomycetota bacterium | reverse complement strand
GACTTATCCTTGAACGTGTGTCCCTGGGCGAGGTGTGAGCCGGCTGCGGAAATTCGGACAGCGGACTGAGTGGAGGGATTGTTCCTTGACAGCCATTAAGATGGCAGAAAAGAGGAGCAACAATGTCACGACGCCCACGCCGGACCCACAGAGCAGCGTTTAAGGCGAAGGTGGCCCTGGCCGCCCTGAAGGGGGACAAGACGCTGGCCGAACTGGCCCAGGAGTTCGATGTCCACCCCAACCAGATCACCGACTGGAAGGCACGGTTGACCGAGAGTGCCGCCGCCGTTTTTGGCGAGGACAAAGCTGAGGAGCAGACCAAAGTCGATGTGACCCGGATGCAGGCCAAGATCGGCGAATTGGCGCTCGCCAACGATTTTTTAGAAACTGCGCTCGTCAAGGTGGGTTTGCTGAGCGCAAAGCGATGATCGACCCCGAGCACAAGTTACCGATTTGCCGCCAGGCGGAAGAGTTGGGAGTGAGCCGCTCGACCGTCTACTATCGTCCGCGGCCGATCTCGGACGTAGACCTTGATACTGATGCGGCGCATCGACGAGCTGCACCTGAACTATCCGTTTGCCGGC
The DNA here is from genome assembly GCA_021803885.1 of Planctomycetota bacterium. Next base: position 10,415 of record JAJZKY010000091.1, on the reverse strand, counting down.
AGTCGCATGTTGCGCGACATGCGCAGCCAACAAGGTCTTGAAGCAGGCCGGCGGCACGTGCGCACGCTGATGCGGCGCATGGGCATCGAGGCGCTCTATCGCAAGCCGAACACGTCGAAACCCGGTCCGGGCCACAAGATCTATCCGTATCTGCTGCGCGGCCTCGCGATCACCCGGCCCAATCAAGCCTGGGAGGATGTCACAGCTGCAGGACTTTCCCCACAAATTTCAGGGTTTGGAGCGTAATCGCAATAAAATGAGCGTCATGTCCTGATCGAGAAGTGGGCGGGGCGCGATTCGTGGTAGAAGGGATTTTCCGCCCGGAAAATTCCTCTCACGGAGACGCCCCGCGTGAACGATAGCAAAGTCCGCTCCCGTTTGAAAGCCCAACTGACGAAGTTCTCAGACCAGCTGTGCGGCGGTCTTTCCAAGCCGCTCGGCAAATTTGTTGCGCAGATGCTGTACGGCATCCAGTCCAGCCAGGACGTAAAACTCAGTAACATCGGCCGCGCGCTCGGCGAAGCGATCCCACTGATCCGCACCGAGAAGCGTTTGTCGCGCAACTTGAAGCACGCTGAGTTAGAGGATGAACTGACCAATAAGTTAGTCGAGATGGCCAGCAGGCGCATTTGCGAAGACACGGTGCTGGCGCTGGACCTGAGCGACATTCGCAAAGAGTATGCCCAGAAGATGGAACACCTGGCGACGGTCTGGGATGGCAGCTCGGGCGAGACGCACCCGGGCTATTGGCTGGTGGACGTGACCGCGGCTGAGGTTCATGGCAACGAGATCGTGCCTGTATGCCAGAAGCTGTTTTCGACCAAGGCCAAGGAATTCCGCAGCGAGAACGCCGAGATTCTCTCTGTCGTCGACGCGGCCAACCGTTCTCTGAACGGCCGCGGCATCTGGACAATGGACCGCGGCTGCGATCGCAAGAAGCTGCTGGAACCCTTGCTGGACAAGGGCTTGCGCTTTGTCATCCGCGCGGTCGGAGACCGCATGGTGCGCGACCGGCGCGGCCGACTGCGCAGCGTGGCTGAGGTGGCGGCTGGCTGCCGGCTGCGCCATCAGGCGCGCGTGGTGAAGATCGACAAAGGCCAGGAGAGAACCTACGACCTGCATTACGGCGCCCAGCCTTTCCGTCTTGTGGGTCGCGACGAGCCGCTCTGGCTGGTCGTGGTGGCCGGCTTTGGCGAGCAGCCAATCCTGCTTGTCACCAATCTCAAACTGCGAGCGCGGGACTCGGAAAGCCTTTGGTGGGCGGCCCAGATCTATTGGACCAGGTGGAAAATTGAGGAGACTTTCCGCTTCGTCAAACAAAGCTACAACCTGGAAGATATCCGGGTGATGAAGTACCGCAGGTTGAAGAACTTAGTCGTGCTGGTGACTGCCGCGGCTTACTTTGCCGCAACCTATCTGGGACAGCAGATGAAGCTGCGCATCTTGGCCGAGAAGTTGCTCGTCATCTCGCAGCGATTCTTCGGCATTCCGCCCTTCCGCTTTTACGCCTTGGCAGACGGAATTCGGCGCCTTCTCTCCGGCAGCACCTTCCGGCCGCCACAAGAATCACCCCCGGACGCACAACTGGAACTGGCTCTCATTTGGCCAGCCTGAGAAATTGTGGGGAAAGTCCTGGAAATGCCGGTCTTGCGGAAAGCGGGGAAAAACGATACAATCGTTTCCCGTCCTTCCCACAAGACCTTGAAAATCGATGAAGCCGATTTTCACATTTCCACCGCCTCGACTACCACGAGCAATCTTTCCACTTAAAAACCCGAAAAACCCGTCCGAACCACCAGGGCCACCACATACTTCCACTTTCATCCGCATTATCGAAGGTAAGATACAGGATATCAAAATCCTCGACGAGATCGTGCCCGAACCCGGCGCCTTCTGCGTGATGGATCGCTGTTGCATCGCTTTCGAGCGCAATTCATCCCGGCTCTTACCTTTCATTTTAACTCATCTTACCGTTCATGACTTGCATGGGGAAAGAGTTATCAAAACGATTGCTGAGCCCGTCAAGGTGAGCTCGGAACAGCACATATACACGTGTACAGTAATGATCACGTTCAAATAAGGTCGCCTTCAGGACCTGCCTCGCGAAATGAACTGCTGCCCACACCGTAGTCCCCAGAAGACCTAGGCCAACATATTGTTTAACGATCCAGGTGCGATTCCTATAGCTGAAATAGTGGAAGCAGTGAGCGCGCAAACTGTGAGATACCCCTGAAAGGAAAAGGAACCGTTTGCGTGACTGGACCAAGTGTGATGACTTATGGATGATCACGCTCTTGGGAACTAACACGATCTTTCCCACCTGACGCATTCGGAGGCAATATTCATAGTCATCGTAATGGATAAAGAAATCTTGATTCGGAAAACCAATCTGCTCGACCGCGTATCGATTTACCAGCAGGCCTACGAAGGACGAGAATTCAATCTCGACATGGTCCTTGTTTTCATAATCCGCGGGTCTAATAGGATTGATAAGATCACGAGCTAAAGGATTCCAGGTCGTGGCTTTGCCGAGGTGAAAATGCTGAACTTCGCCAACAGAATCAATCTTGAGATTTGCCAGCGCGCAAATTTCGCCGTAATTTAGGTGCGGGATCATTTGCGCCAACGCATCAGTTTTCGCAATGGCGTCATCGTCCATTATCCAGAACCAGTCATGGCCGTTCTGATATGCAATTTCCAAGCCGCTCCGGAAACCACCTGCCCCCCCCCCCATTCGTCGGCATCCGATGATAGGAAATCCTGGGATGGTTCATGAATTGACGTTCGCGGAGAAGGTCCGGAGTTCCATCCGTGCTTGCATTGTCTATGATATAGATGATATCCAGATGCTGGCTCTGCCCTATGAGCGCCGCTAGGCACTCCATCAAGAGTTCCTTGCGGTTGTACGTCACAACGATTGCTGCAATCGAGTTATTCATGTCTCTCACGAAATCGCATAAGTGCTGGCACACCTGTCCGGAGAAAGTCCCCAAGAGTTGACGTAATGCATTGATCTATCGAGAGATAGTGCGCATTTTCGCCCGGAACGATTCCAATTTCGCTTCCCATCTCGCAAGGAGTACGTGGGTCTGGGTTGGCTACAAGAATGCGGCATGAACTCCGGCCGTACCGTATTTTTTGTTTCTCAACGCGTTGGTGGACATCGATGCAAACGCTAGGATTTTGTGCTCTTTTCCCTCATTAACTCTCCGGCGGATCGGGCTGAGCAAGGATTCCCACCGGGTGTATCACCATTATGTGGGAAGCGGCAGCCGTCAAATATCTGAATGGAAGCTCGTACAACGCCAGTGCCGCCGAGCTCAACACAAACATGACAGTATTCATACTAATTAACATATTTTTCCCAAACCACATCAGGGCTGCGAACAGCACCATTGGATACACGACAACGCCGATAGTCTTGCCTTGCTTGAACTGCCGCCAAATGAAGCCGCTAAACATCCCGCACAGGAACACCACCACTGGCGTCCACCACCCGGCATCAATGAAGATAAAGCCAAAACAGCTCGCAAAAGTATACGACGGCGTAAGTCCTGCCTGGCCAATCGCGGTAAAATCGCCGAACCATACCTCCAGTTGATCCGGAAGGTTATACATTCGCTGAAACGGGATCAAGCTGTTAACCGTGCGATTCTGGAGAATGCCATTGAACAGATGGTCTCCGTTTCCGGCGTCGAGATACGGTATCTGGTTGTGCACGATCGCAGCCATTCTATTATAGCCAGATATCGTGTACCCATAAAATGCTCCGAGCATCTCGTCAAGGGGGGTCTGACGCATAAGAGCGGTAACCAAGAAGAGTGCAATCAATCCCAAAATAACCTTGAGAATAAACTTTCCGCCGGGTGCACTAACTCGACGCGTTCGGATCCGACAGGCGGTTCTTATGACTGCAAGTCCCACGACTATCATCATCAGCTGATCGCGGCCAAGTGTCATGAGGGAAATGGCAAAAGAGAGCCCCACGTAGACGGCCAGTATTCGGCCAACCATCTTTTTCCCACGACCATCAATCAACGACTGATACGCATGATAAGCCCAATACATTACAGCGAGCGTTGCCGCTCCGGCCGCCGAAATGCCTGCAGGAAGCGCCACATCAACTAACTCACCCTTAACCTCCCCGCCGGCGCCGGAGAGCACCGCGGAAACAATTCCTGGCTCTTGTTGAATCACAATAAAGATGGCAATCAGCTCGAACGCAATCGCGATGATTAGAGGGGGAATAATGTATGGTATGGGATGAACGTGTGCCAGCACAGGGGTACGAGATTGGAAGTTGGTCCTTCTATCGCACAGGCTGACACCCAGCATAAAGGCCCCGGCGCAAGAAGCAAAAAGCAAGAAGCTACGGGGATCGAGCCAGAGGAAATCAGGTTCGTCCAGGCCAGCGGAATAGATTGAGGGCGGCAATAGCCATGCAATCAGAAAGACGACAGAAGAAAAGGCGGCTGCACCGTAGGGGGAGAGTGTCCATTCGAGAGATCTGAATTTCCCGTCGGAGTTAATGTCGGCGTGCTTTCGGCTTCCCGTCATTTGCAGCTCAAAGAAGATGAATTAAGGCTTGGGTTCTGAAATAAGCTAGTTCTTTGGCGGAGGATAGCGAGTCCCATTGACAATTTCATCGATGGAGACCTTGTCCCATGCAAAGTCATCGATTTCGCATCGCTTCCTACAGAGGATCTCGCTATGGCAATATAAGTCAATAGCGGGCGCATATTTCAGATCGCAATCCGCGTTGTGCGCAAAATAGGCCGCCATAGGATTGCACATCCCGCTATCAACCAGATCAAACCCGAGTGACTCATTAAACAGTGCTCGCAATCCCATATTTGAAAACTGAAAGAAATGCCAAGGGCGTTCATGTGATCCATATGAGAAATGTGTTTCAATAAACACGTATCCCCCAACCTTCAACAGCTTCTGAATCTCGATTGCAACGATCCAGGGCATGTACAGATGCTCGAAAACTGCAGACGAAAAGATTAGATCAAATTTCTCTTCTTCGTGGAAATAGCTAGATAATTTGTGCGCATCTCCCACCACATCGACATTCTCGCCGGGGTAAAAGTCGAATCCAGAATAATTTGCATTAGTAAATTTAGATCGGAGATTTGTGCCAGTGACATTTCTTGAGCCAAGTTCAAGAACTCGAAGGCCCTTCTTATTGAAGCTACTCGATAGGAAGTCAATCCAGTGCGCATGTGAAACATTTTTAGGAGGGAGAACGCGATTCGCGCGCAGAATAAATGGCAACGCAGCAAAGAACCCGTAAATGCGTGATAGTTGTACTAGTGCTGTTTTTACACTCTTTCCATTCATACAAACTCCGCTTTTGCTTTTGTCTTACTAAGATCGCTCTTGGATTCCAGGTGATGTTTCGTTAGACTCAATGCCGCCGCGACCACCTGGTCCATATTGTAATAGCGGTATTCAGCGAGCCGGCCACAGAAGTGCACGTGTTTGTCGGCGGCGGCTAGTTGTTTGTACAGCGCATAGCGCTCTTGGTTTTCGGGCGTCGGGATCGGATAATATGGGTCGCCGTCGCGCTGCGGGTACTCACGAACGATCGACGTGCCCAGGTGTTTTTGACCTGTTAGATGCTTGAACTCAGTGATCCTTGTGAAATCGTAATCGTTAGGATAGTTGACCGTGCCGACTCGCTGGAATTGCTCCACGAGTGGTAGGTGCTCATGCTCGAAGCGAAGCGATCGATATGGCAGCCGCCCAAAGCGGAAGTCGTAAAACTCGTCAATCGGCCCACTGTAGTAAATTTCAGAGGCCTCAATTCGATGACTGATCTGTTGGTAGCTTGTGCCCAGTTCGAGCGTGATGTTAGGGTGGTCAAGCATGTTCCGGAACATGTTTGTATAGCCTTCCGCCGGCATTTTCTGGAAGCTGTCTGTGAAGTACCTGTCATCGTCGTTGGTACGAACCGGGATGCGTCCCGCTACAGCCGAGCTGAGCTGCGAGAGATCAAGTCCCCATTGCTTTCGCGTGTAGTTCCGAAAGAAACGGTCGCAGAGTTCGCGCCCAACACTGCTGAGCACCAGATCCTCGCTGTTCCGAATGTGTTCTCTCCGCTCTCGAACGCTTTCAAGATACGCCGCCACGCCCGGTTCGTCCAGGGAGAGTCCGTAGAGAGCATTAATCGTTGTGCGATTGATGGGCATCGGATACAGTTTGCCCTCGACGAACGATAGAACCCGATGCTCGTAAGGACGCCAATCAGTAAAACGCGAAAGATACCCGACAACTTGAGTTGCATTCGTGTGAAAGATGTGAGGACCGTATCGATGAACTAGAACGCCTGCGGCATCCCGCTCGTCGTAGGCATTTCCCCCGATATGTTCGCGTTTCTCGATGACGAGAGCGGATCTTCCGGCCGCGGCGCAACGCTCCGCAATAACGCTACCCGCGAATCCGGCCCCTACAATTAGAACGTCGACCCTCACGCAGACACTCTCATGGAATGGAAAAGATGAACATTATGGCGGCGTAGAATAAGGAACATGAGGGCGGCAACTATAAACTCTGTGACGAGCACCGAGGCTCCAGCGCCAGGTGCCGTATAAAGACGAATGAGAGGGATAGCAAGCGCGAGGTTTAATAGCCCCGCGAAGAACAAGATTCGGCTGAACTGCCGGTCGAGGCCGAATGGCACCATGACCTGAATTCCCAGCACATTGCTGATAGTCACGACAAACGGAAGAAAGGCGATCCAGCGGACTACGGGGAGGCTCCCTGCCGCGGAATGTCCGAAGAGAAGAAGCACCGCGGGGCGGGCCAGCAATAGGACGCCGATGGATACTGCTAGGCTGGCTGCCCCCATCCATAGGAGCATCTGCACTGCAAAACGGACAGCTGCATCTCTTGATTTCGCAGCCAAATTGGCTATGTGAGGAAAAACGGCCTGGGTGACCGGCCCAAACAGTCCCTGAAGAGCGCGAACCATTTTTTCGGCGACGCTGAAATAGCCCGCTTGAACATTTCCCGCAAGCAGGCCGACGAGGAAGACATTCGTGTTGGTGTAGAGACTAATGGCCGCCGTTGAGATGAATAAGTGCCATCCATCTACCAACGTGGCCTTGACGTCAGCCGCACTGGGCCGAGATGGACGTACCTTTAACTTATGGAATGCGACCCACAAGCCCGCAACTCCGCCGACCACGGGCACCGCAGACTGAATTGCAAGAGCGAGAAGAGCATCTGTGGGATGATGCACAAACCCGAATAGTGCCGCCGCCCCGAGCAGTCGAGATATGCCGACAATGCCTGAGATATATCCCATCTGCTCTATCCCCTGAAAGTACCAGAGAGGAAATAGAACATTTCCAATTACTGCGGCATAAGCGACGAAGAAGAACGCGCTGTTTTGATGAAAGCGCGGCACAAGGTCCACAACTGTAACAAGGACTAGTGCGCCGACAAGCATGAAAGTCAGCTTGATCACCAGCACGGAGGAGAAGACGCGCGATACTGCCTCGCGATCATCATTCTTCATCGCAACGGAGCGAGTCGCCGAAAAATTGAACCCGTAATCGGTGAACAAGGTAAAGTACAGCGCGAACGATTGTGCAAAGGCATACAGGCCGTACATATTCATCCCCAAGACGCGGACCAAATAAGGCAGTACCGCCATGGGAACGATGTAGTTTAGGCCCTGCAGGATATATAAGGAGAAAATATTTCCAGCAAGACGACGCTCTCCGCGCATTGCTGCGGGCAGGATGCTCAATTGGAACCCTTTGTTTTGCGGCGTCGAACCGATTGCAGAATTAGAATGGCAAGCGCCTTCGCGGGGTGCGAATCGTCACTCAATTCCCATAATTTAGACACGACTATCCATGCGATGCCAGCAAACAAAAAGAAAAAGAGGCCAAAGATGACAATATAGCTACGGTGCGGGCCTGACTTCTTCTCCGGCAAGCTAGGCGCGTCGAGCACTTCGATGGGTAGGATTTGCTCGGCTTCCCGAACCCTGGCGAGCTCGTATTGTTTAGTTAAAGTCTCATATAACGTTTCCTCCATAGTTACTTGCCGAGAGAGGTCAAAGTAGGTCAACCCTAAAAGGGGCAACTCGCGGACGGAGGGGAGGGTCTGGTCAGGATGGTGGTTGGCAGCGTTAGCACTCGTTCCTGCCCCGGTCATCTTCCTTAGTTGTTCCTGCAGTTCATTGACGCGTCCCTGAGCCTCGCGTACCCGCACATTTTCGCCTGTATACGCAGCTTCTAGTCCGGACAACTCGCTCTGAGCAGCGATCAATTCGGCCTGAAGCCTGCCCGCCGCATCGACGGTTGCCTCGCCCTGCCTCTCGATATCCAGGGTGGCGTTGCGGCTTGAGAATTCGCTCAACGCGCGAGAGCTCGTATCGAGGTTGGCCTTGATCGACTTCAGCCTGCTTTCGAGAAAAATCCGCTCGCGCCGTGCCGAGGATGTGCTAAGGTTGTCGACGAGCTTATCCAGCTCCTGAACGTATGCTTCTGCAATGTTGCGGGCAAGATAGCGATCTTTGTCTGTCACCGCGATGCTGATGATTCCGCTCTTCCTGTCGGCTACAATGTCGGTTTCCTTTGCCAGAGCCTTGCGGGCGTCAACATCGAACTTGCAATGATATACGCGTCGCAGGTCAAGGCGGTTAACGATACTGTCCTGGACGGTTCGGCTCTCCAGTATACCTATATAGGTTGCGCTCGGCGTCGCGCCGCCCGACAAGACTCCCGACAGGCTCCTCCCCATAGAGCCGCCTCCTCCCGCTAATGCGCTGAGTATGAGTTCACCCGAAGGCGGCCGCCAGTCAGGCGGCATCAATTGCGCTGTGGAGGTGTATTTATTTGGGATCAAGAATGAGAAACCAGCTACAACTAGCGTGCCTACGCCAACTACGATGGCCAGCCAGCGGCGGCGCTCCCAAATGGCAGTCACATATTCAGTGATCGGGATGTGTATCGGATACGATGCGTTTTCGATCACGTCTTGCCGGCTCGCGTTTTGTCGTTGTTCTTCTGTCGTGTTCAAGGTTCGATCTCCGGCGCAGGGCAAACGTGGTTCTTTCTGGTTCCTGGTCGCAAACTGACTTTCCTACTCATCCTGGCAAGAGATCAGTACACTCCTGCAATAGCGTGCAAAAGCGCAGTTGCCGACATGATTTGTGCTACGCCTATGATGTTCTGCCACGCTACCGAGCCGCCTTCCTTTCACTGGAATCAGCCAGCACAACCTTATCCATGGACCCGTATGCAACCCCGCGTGCCTCATGCGCACCCAGCGAGTCGTGCTCCGAACCAGATCCGATTCTGTTCAATTGATCTACAAAGCCATGTCCAATGATGGATGGTCAACTTGCGCACTAAGTTTCGGACCGCAAGACTTCGCTCCCTGTGTATTCAATGTTCCAGCTCGCCGAATCATAAGACGCCAGCAAAACCAAGGGGAAGAACAAACGCCGACGCAATCTGTGCGGTTCCGATCAGGTTGCGCCAGAGCATCGAGCCGCCGATCACCTTTTCGGGAACGACGATGGAGTGGCCGGGATGCATGCGGGTGCTTAAGATGCCGGCGCTGAAGAGGGTGCTTCTCTCGTTGCCCACCACGGAGCCGTCGGCGCGAACGATGAAGATTTGCCTTTATCACCATAGCGCATCGCTCCGCGGACTTGGGCGAGATACCAGCCGGCATCTTTGCGGGGCCGATACGTGATGCCCATGGGGTTGTAGACCTGACCGCTGACAAGAACGAAATCGGGGCGCTTGGGTATCACGAGCCTGTCCCGAGCGCGCAGGACTATATCGGCGGGCGTATTCTGCCATTGGCCGATGTCGGCGGAGATCTTGATCAGCACCCGGCCGGGGACTGGTTGGGTGCGCAGGGCTGCCAAAACCTCCTGCCGCTGCTGCTGCATCGCCGCGAATTGCGTCTGTTGATCTTGCGCCGCCGTCGAAACCCCGGCCGCCACGGTTGGGACGCTGGTTTCGATCTGGCGGATCAATTGCTGGCGGGTGGCTTCTTCGAGTTGCCGTACTTCCACGCGTTCGAGCACCGCCCCCTGTGGGTAGGCATCTGTGCGGAAGCCTCCGGCGCGCTCCAACACCGAGCTCAGCAGTTCGCCCTCGTCGATGCCGTAGGTCCCCGCATATTTGACTTCGCCCTGGACGGTGATCGAGGAACCAATTTCGTTCCATCCCGTCAGTTGCCGAATCCCGACTACGTCTCTCATCTCGGGAAGAATCATAGCTGTCCTCCGCGGAGAGAAGACCCGAGGCAGGGACAACTTGCAGTATGGATGCGCGATGGAGAAATGCGTCCCGCCGCCGCGCGCTTTCAGCTATGAATCAGGCGACAGATATTTTTTTGATGCGTCTTCGCCGGATGTTGGTTGCAGAAATACATCTGCA
>JAJZKY010000090.1 GCA_021803885.1 Planctomycetota bacterium | reverse complement strand
AAAATATCATTGGCGGCGAGCGGCTGGAATCGGCCAGCGGCGAAACCTTCAAGAACATCAACCCGGCCGACTCACGTGACATCATCGGAAGCTTCCAGCGGTCCAATGCCGATGATGTTGCAAGAGCGGTGGAAGCGGCCAGTGCGGCCTTCCCCGGCTGGAGGCGCACAGCGGCGCCGAAGCGGGCGGAAATCCTGCTTCGCGCGGGCCAATTGCTGGCCGAGCGGAAAGAAGATCTTGCGCGCGATATGACGCGCGAGATGGGCAAGCCGCTGGAAGAGGCGCGGGGCGACGTGCAGGAAGCCATTGACATGTTGTTTTTTATGGCCGGCGAAGGCCGCCGGCTTTATGGCCAGACCACGCCTTCGGAGCTGCCCGACAAAATCTGCCTGACGCGGCGCGTGCCGGTGGGCGTGGCCGGGCTGATCACGCCATGGAATTTTCCCATGGCGATACCGAGTTGGAAGAGTGCGCCGGCGCTGTTGTGCGGCAACACGGTGGTGCTCAAACCCTCCGAGGATGCGCCGCTTTCGGCTGTGCACTGGACCCAGACGCTGGAAGCCGCGGGTCTGCCCCCGGGAGTGCTGAATCTGGTGATGGGCCGGGGAGAAACCGTCGGCGCGGCACTGGTGCGGGACGCGCGAACCCGGATCATTTCTTTTACCGGATCGAGTGATACCGGACGCGAGGTGGGACGCGAGGCAGCCGCCGGATTCAAACGCTGCAATCTGGAAATGGGCGGAAAAAATGCGATCCTGGTGCTCGATGACGCGCCGCTCGAACTCGCCCTCGAAGGCGCGCTCTGGGGCGGTTTCGGCACCAGCGGCCAGCGCTGTACCGCGGCCAGCCGCATCATTGTGCAAAAAGGCATCCTGGCCAGATTTCTCAAGCTATTCGTGGAACAGACGCGAAAGCTACAAATCGGCAATGGCCTGGATCCCGGCGTCCAGATCGGACCTCTGGTCAATGCAGCGCAATTGGAAAAAGTAGAGCACTACGTCCGGTTGGGCGCGAGCGAAGGCGCCCGGCTGGCCACCGGTGGCCAGCGCGCCGTGGAAGGTGACCTGCAGCACGGTTACTTTTTTCAACCCACCATCTTCTCCGGGGTTGAGCCCAATATGCGCATCGCGCGGGAGGAAATTTTCGGCCCGGTGGTCTGCGTGCTCGCCTGTGACGGGCTGGAAGATGGTTTGGCGATCGCCAATGGCACAGGCTACGGCCTGTCGGCTTCCATTTACACTCATGATGTGCAAAAAGCCCTGCGTGCGCAGGATGCGCTCGAAGCCGGCATTGTCTATATCAACGCGCCCACCATCGGAGCCGAAGTGCATCTGCCCTTCGGAGGCGTGAAACAGAGCGGTAATGGCCATCGCGAAAGCGGCCTGGCGACCCTCGATGTCTACTCCGACTGGAAGACGGTGTATATGGACTATAGCGGCCGGCTGCAGCGAGCGCAGATTGATTAGAACTAAGGGGACAGCTATCGCAGTGATGGATTGAACTTATACTTCCTGAATCGTGACCACCACAAAAATGAAGTCCGCTGACGACGGCTTCGCACTCAAAGCCTCGCAAAAAACAGCCAACTGGGCCATCGCATTCATAGTGGTAGCCATGGCCGGACTGCATATTTTCACGAACGGCCATTACGGATTACACCGGGACGAGCTTCAGGTCCTGGACGATGCCCGCCATCTGGCCTGGGGCTTTGTGGTTTATCCGCCGCTGGTGCCTTTTCTGGAGCGTATCAGCCTGATTTTGTTTGGTCATTGGCTGATCGGGCTGCGCATGTTCTCGCTTTTGGCCCAGATGGGCGTGCTGGTCCTGTCTGCCCTGATCGCGCGCGAGTTGGGAGGCAACTGGAGAGCGCAGGCCGTAGCCGCGCTGGCGGTTGCGGTTTCGCCGCTGCCCATGTTCGAGGCTACGGAGTTTCAATACACCTCGTTTGACCTGTTGTGGTTCGTGCTGATGGCCTATTTTCTGGTCCAGTTGCTGCAAAGCGACGATGGACGCTGGTGGCTGGCCATCGGCGCCGTGGGCGGACTGGGCCTTGAGACGAAGTATTCGATGGTTTTTTATTTATTCTTGCTGGGTGCGGCGCTCACCTTCACACCGGCGCGGAAATATTTTCGCAGCCGCTGGCTGTGGTATGGCGTGGCGATAGCTTTTGCCATTTGCCTGCCCAACTTGATCTGGCAGGCGCGGCATCATTTCATTTCCTTTCAATTTCTTCACTCCATCCACGCCCGCGATGTACTTGAAGGAAGGGCAAAACATTTCTGGCTCGATCAGCTTCTGATCAATGCCAATTTGTTATTGACTCCGCTCTGGCTGGCCGGCTTGCTCTGGCTGGCCGCCGCCCGAAAGGCCGCCATTTTCCGGCCTCTGGCCTGGTGGGGTGCGATGGTGGTGATTTTCTATGCCGGCGCGCGGGGCAGCGGTTATTACGCCGGCGCCGTTTATCCCATATTCTTCGCGGCGGGCAGCGTGGTATGGGAACATTGGATCGCCGCTCTGAGATCGTGGCTGGCGAAAAGCCTGCAAGCGCTGACATTGGCGCTGATTGCACTGGGCGGGCTGGCGTTTGGTGCGATTCTGCTGCCGGTTCCCTTCACGATTGCAGCGAAAAACCTGAATCTGCGGCTCAATAACGATCTGCGTGAAGAAATCGGCTGGCGGGAAATGACGGCCAGCGTGGCCCACATCTGGCAGCGTCTGCCTCCGGCCGCGCGGGCGCGTACGGCGATTCTGACCGGCAATTATGGGGAAACCGGGGCGATTGATTTTTACGGTCCCGCCCTGGGGCTGCCGGCCGCGATCAGCGGCGTCAATACCGCCTGGTATCGCGGCTATGGCGATCCGGCGCCCCAATCACTGATCGTGCTGGGGCTGGGTCCGCAAACGGTGCGGCGGCGATTTCACGCCTGCCGTCTGGCTGGCCATAACAGCAATCGCTATGGCATTAAAAATGAAGAAAGCGTGGATCACCCCGATATTTTTCTTTGCGGGCCGCCACGCCAGCCCTGGCCCGTGTTCTGGCAACATTTCCGGATGTTTGGCTGAACCTTTCCGGTCGGGCCAGTGACGGTGATGACGGCATCGTGACGGCATCATCATAAAATGCCGTCACCCCTTAAACATTTTATTTTCAAGCGGTTATAGCGAAAGTGACGCCATGACGGCATTTTTCGAAAAACTTTTTGGGGGCAACTTATAACTTAGTGATCATAGGCAACACTACGGATAATACGTAAAAAAAACGTGGCTGCGCCGCCCATCCATGCCGAATGAAAGTCAGCTCTCACCGCCCTCTTCGGAATCTTTTCCGTTGATTTGCCTGTATTTACGCTCGCCGGTGGTGGGGTTTTCGAGCACTTGCATTTTTTTACCGCTGCCCGGGTCTATGAAAATTTCACCGCTGGGCCGAAGTTTTGATTCCGCGCCGTCAGAACCGCGGTAGCGCTTCCGGTCGAAGGCGAAATACAGCACCCCGGCCAGCCCGATCACGAGGATGGGGATGATCAGGGGCATCAGGCCGGGGGTGGAGGGTCCAGAACCACCGCAGTACCGTAGGCGGCGACTTCACTCATGGTCTGCCCGATTTCCGAGGAATCAAACCGCATCATGACCACGGCATTGGCGCCCAGCAGGGCCGCGTTTTCAATCATGCGGTCAATGGCGTGGCGGCGCGCGTCCTCGACTAAACGGGTGTATTGCTTGATTTCACCGCCCGCCAGGGATTTAAAGGCCGCGCCGATGTTTCCAACCAGACTGCGGCTGCGCACGACGACGCCAAATACCTGGCCCAGAACTTTCTGGGTGCGATAGCCGGCGGGGTTTTCCGTGGTGGTTACCAGCATGCCAACATTCTTGACCCGGTCAGGATGCAAAAGCAAGGAAAATTCACAATATTCCCCGCACTCGGGAATGCCCGCCATAATGCAATGCCGCCATGGCCTATGATCGTAATTTATGACTGCTCTCTCCTGGCTGAGCCAGTTTTTCCTGAATACGCTGCTTTTATTAGTCTTGTACCTGTGTCAGAGGTTGTGGTTTCAGCAGTCCCGCGCCTGGTGGCGCAAGCGGCGCTGGTCCCTTACACTTCATCTGATTCTGTTCATCGGGCTGATGGCGGGCGTGGCCTGGGTTTTTCATTTTCATTATGCTTATTTGCCGCCGGGCCTGTGGTGGCTTTATGGCCTGCTGGCGGTATATTTTATAGGCTCGATTCCAGCCGCGGCGATTTGGGGGCTCTGGCTCGGACTGCGGCGGATTTTATTTCGCCGTCCGCCGGCTACAGCCGCGGATATGGGCCGCCGGAGATTTCTGAACTCCGCCGCCGGAGCTTGCGCGCTGGCTCCCCTGGCCTGCGCCGGCTATGGATTTTTAATCGAACGGACGGATGTGCGGATCACGCATGTTTCCATTCCGCTGGAGCGGCGCTTTGCCCATCTGCGCGGGTTGACCATGGCGATCATCGCCGATATTCATCTGAGTGCTTATTTTGACGCACATGATTTGGCCCGCGTGGTCACGCGCATCAACCGTTTGCGTCCGGATTTGATCACCATTCTCGGCGATTTCATCTCCTTTCGAACGACGATTCCCGTTGTCATGCAAACCCTGGCGCCGCTGCGGGCGCGCTACGGTAAATTCGGCTGCCTGGGGAACCATGAGCAGATCAAGCAGGTGCAAAACCGGGTAACGCGAGCCTGCGCCGGGGTTGGAATTGAGATTTTGCGTTTCAGCGGACGCGAGATGGCCGTTCCCGGCGGCAAGCTGAACCTGATGGGCGTGGATTTTTTCGCCAATAACCGCTGTCAGGATGTCCGCAGCATCGCGGGCTGTGTGCGGCCGCGGGACTATAATGTGCTGCTTTCGCATAATCCCAATGTTTTTTCGCATCTGGGAGCCATGCCGATCGAGCTGACGTTGGCGGGCCATACGCATGGCGGACAGATCCGGCTGCATGAAGGCCCATTGGACATTACGCCGGTGCAGTTGGTCACGCCATATATCGCCGGGCTGTACCGGAACCAGGGCCGGTATTTATATGTGAACCGGGGCCTGGGCACGGTCATGGTTCCCATACGTTTTGGGGCCAGGCCGGAGATTACACACTTGCCGTTAGGCTGAACCGCGCGGATGGGAACTATGATTTACGTTGCCGTGGGCCTGCCGGTGCCGCAGCGTCAGGCATTTACCTACAGTTTCCCGTTCGATCTGGAGCCGCGCCCCGGTCAGCGAGTCTGGGCGCCCTGGCGAGGCCAATATAAAACCGGCATCCTGCTTCAGGTGCTTGCGCAGGCGCCGGCGGAAATCGAAGCGGAAAAGATTCGCCCTCTGGCCTGCGTTCTCGATGTCGAGCCCTTGCTGAGCCAGGAACTGCTGGACATGGCTGTATGGGCCGCAAGATATTATCGTGCGCCCATAGGAGAACTTCTCGCGACCGCGCTGCCGCCGGGCGCGGAGACCGCGCCCCGGATGCGGCTGACGCCGGAAGGTGCCCGGATTGAGCCACCGATCCTGCCGGCGCCGGATACGCCCGGACTGTTTGCAGCGTCTTCTTCCCGGCTCAGAACCCGCGCCCAACGGCAGGGCTTGAGTCTTCAGGAAGCGCTCGCTATATGGCCGGCGGAAAACCTCCAGGCCTGGGTACAAAAAGGCTGGCTGGAGTGGATGATTGCGCCGTCGCTCCCGCCGGGACGGCAACGGCTGGCATACCGGGCCGTGCAAACCCCATCGGAAGCGGAAAGCCATAAACTTCACCCGCGGCGGCAACAGGTTTTACAAGCCCTCCAGTGCGAACCTAAAACGCCGGCTCAGCTTCGGGCTCTTGCCTCGCCGTCGCTGCTGCGGGCCATGGCGCGGGATGGCCAGATCGAGGAGCATGCGATCGAAGCGGAACCAGAGCCGCGGACCGCCGCCGCACATTTGAACTGGCCGGCGCGGCCGCGCGTGACTCAACTGAATCCTGCCCAGGCGGCAGCCTGCGGGACGATGACCGCCGCTGCGGCAGGTGAAATTTTTTTGCTTTATGGAGTGACCGGGAGCGGAAAAACTGCCGTCTATCTGGAATGCATACAGCATTACCTTGAGCGCGGCCGCACGGTTCTTCTGCTGGTGCCGGAGATCGGCCTGACCCCCGCCGCCGCGGCCGATTTTGAGCAGGCCTTTCCCGGTCAGATAGCAATCCTGCATTCCGGTATGAGCGCGGGGGAGCGTGCCCGTAACTGGCATCGCATTCGGAATGGAGAAATCCGACTGGTGATTGGCACCCGGTCCGCGGTATGGGCGCCGCTGCGGGAGCCCGGACTGGTGATCGTGGATGAAGAACACGACGCGGCATTTAAACAACAGGAGTCACCCCGCTATTCCGGACGGGATCTGGCGATTTGGCGGGCCCGGCGGGCCGGCGCGGTCACGGTGCTGGGCTCGGCCACGCCTTCGCTGGAAACCTGGGAACATGCCCGGCTCGGCCGCTACCGCAAACTGGAACTGCCGGAGCGGGCCCAGCAGCGGCCGCTGCCGCGCATTGAAGTCGTGGATATGTGCGAAGAATTCCGCCGCCGCGCAGTCACCGGGGCCCAGCCCAGGCAGCGGCTGCCGGAACTGATCCTGGCAGAGCCTTTGCTGAACGCCATTCGCGCGCGCCTGGAGCGCCGGGAACAGGCGCTGGTGCTGATCAATCGCCGCGGATTCGCACCGGTTGCCCTCTGCCGCCAATGCGGCCGCGCGGTGGAGTGCCGCGACTGCAGTTCGGCCATGACCTGGCATCGGCAAGCCCATTGTCTGCTGTGTCATTTGTGCGGCTACTCGGCAGTCCCGCTGCGGCAGTGCGCTCACTGCGGGAGCGAGCATTTGTATTACCTGGGCGTGGGCAGCGAAAAAGTCGAGGCCGAATTACAGCAGCAATTTCCCGCCGCCCGGATTCGCCGTCTGGACCGTGATTCCGCGCGCTCGCGCCGGCAATTTGCCCAGGTGCTGCGCGCTTTTCATGCCGGCGATCTCGATTTGCTGGTCGGAACGCAGATGATCGCCAAAGGCCACGATCTGCCCGGGGTGACGCTGGTGGGCGTGGTGCAGGCGGACCAGGGACTGCATTTTCCCGATTTTCGCGCGGCCGAGCGCACCTTCCAACTGCTGACTCAGGTGGCGGGCCGGGCCGGCCGCGGCGAAATCGCCGGGCAGGTGATTTTGCAAGCGCAGTCGCCCGGGCATTATGCGATGCAAGCAGCGGCTGCCCATCAGACCGAACATTTTTATGAACGGGAAGCGCACTTCCGCCGTCAACTGCATTACCCCCCGTTTGCCGCGTTGGCGGTGCTGCAGCTGCGGCACCGGCAGCAGGAGCGGGCCTGGGAAATGGCGCAACAACTCGCCTCCGCACTGCGGCCCATGCTGACCGGCCGGCCCCGCCGCTTCCTCGGGCCTGCGCCAGCGCTGGTGGCGCGACTCAAACGCGAATACCGGTTTCAATTTCTTTTACAATGCCCAAGCCGCCCGGCACTGCAAGCCTGGTTGGATGAGATCGAGGCTCTGCGGCCGGTTCGGGAGTTGCCCGCCCAGAGCTTAGTCATGGATGTGGATCCGGTGAGCCTGAATCTCTGACTAGAGAGGGTTTGGCTCTGTTGACATGCTAGGTACACGACAGTTGATTTTACTTTAAAGGCGAGCTAGCAAATTGGTTTAATGGACATGAACTCTGACGATCTCTAGACGGAATATGGCTGCAATTGGATTGACCCAATTGGCCGAACTGACCTTGCAGGTCAGCGGACAAGTTCTGCCACAATACCGGAGCAAATTCAGCAAGCATCAATTCACGCAGCCACAATTGCTGACCATTCTATGCTTGATGCGCTATGAAGATTGGACCTATCGCGAAGCTGAAGCACGCCTTTTAGAACACAGCGATCTGCGGCGAGTTTTACGGTTGCAATCCGTTCCCGATTACACCACGCTGTATCGTTTTTTGAAACGCTTGCAGCCTGAGGATGTACGGCGGGTTTTGCAGGCTGTGGTCAAGCGCATGCCCGGAAAACGGCAAAGGCGTACGGTGGCGGTGGATGCGACCGGCTTGGCTAAAGGCGCCATCAGCAGCTATTTCATTCGCCGCATGCAAGATCATACCGGTCAGCCGACATCGCGGCGGCACTGGCTGAAATGGCTTTTAACGGTGGATATTCAACAACAAATAATCCTGGCCCAAGCGGCACGTCGCGGCCCATGGAACGACTGCGCCACTTTGCCGCAACTGGTGAATGAAGCCCATCATATCGCACCCATCGGCTGCGTTTTGGCGGATGCGGAATTTGATTCAGAACGAAACCATACGTTCATCCGTAATCAACTCCATGCCCACAGCATTATTCCCGCTAAGAGACGCTCTTCCCTGCCCGCCTCCGGCCTACGGGCCTTCATGCGAACCGCATTCCCACACAAACAATATCGGCAGCGGAATTTAATCGAATCTGTTTTTTCAGCGGTCAAACGTAAACTAACGTGCCGGGCATCAGGCCGCAGTTTCGCTACCCAATCCAGGCAAGCCTGGTTGCTTGGTTTAACCTTCAATCTGTACCGGCTCAGGCCGTTTCCCCTGGTCTAGCATGTCAACAGAGCCAGACAGGTTCTAGCCAGATCGATATCGCGTCAATCCTGGTGCCGATGCCTTTTTATGGCATATCTCGAATGCTATGCCGTGCAGGAGATAGAGGGCTGCAAATCATGAGGTTGTCCCGTTGCGTATGTAATCATGGATCATGGCCGCAGCTCGTCTGCATTTCAATGGCGAACTTGACTGGGTGCAATCCAGGGCATGATCATGGCCGTTTTCATCATAACTCACGTTATGGCGCAAAATACTAGCATAACGAGAGTGCGAGTGCTTGTATTATGCCCTGTTCCCTTGGGCCGGTCACCGGGGCAGCGGTTTCGATATGAACAATATATTGATGTGTTGAAGGCGGCTCATGTCGATTTGGATATAGTGCCCTTCCTTGATGCCGCGACTTGCTCGGTTCTCTATGCTCGAGGAGCAATTGCTCGCAAAATTGTGGGCGTTCTGGCGGGCTTCTGCAAGCGGTTGCTGCTTGTTGCAAGGTTCAAGGACTATGACCGCATCTTCATTTTTCGAGAAGGTGCTCCGTTGGGCCCGCCAATTATTGAATGGCTTGCGGTCAAATCTGGACGGCCTGTTCTTTATGACTTTGACGATGCAATTTTTCTCCGAAATGCGTCTGATGCCAACCGATTCATCGCTTGGCTTAAGTATCCGTCCAGGGTCCGCTATATATCTAAGAAGTGTCAATGTGTGTCAGTGTGCAATCAGTACCTCTTAATGTGGGCGAAAAATATAAACAGCAATACGGTGCTTGTCCCGACGACGATTGACCTGGAATATCATCGCTCAAAGCGAGACCGTAATCAGTCGTGTAACCAGCCGGTGATTGGCTGGACAGGGTCTCACTCGACTGTAAAATACCTCGACATCATTCGGCCGGCTTTGGTAGTCCTTCAGGAGAAGGCAGAGTTTCAATTTCGAGTGATTTGCGATCGGGATCCTGGATTTATGGAATTGAGGAACTATCTGTTTGTGCCTTGGCGGGTGGATTCGGAGATTGCGGATCTCGACGCATTTGATATTGGACTGATGCCTGTCCCGGATGGTTTATGGGAGAAAGGAAAAGTGGGGTTCAAGGCCATTCAGTATGGTGCGATGGAGATACCGTCGGTAGTCTCCAATACTGGTTCGGGTGCGGAAGTTGTTGAGGATGGGAGGACAGGGTTTGTGGTGGAGAATACGACGGATGCATGGGTGCATGCGCTAGGGCAGTTGCTTGCTGACAGGACAAGCGCGGCGGAGATGGGCCGAGCCGCCAGGGAGCATATGGCGGCAAGGTATTCGACAGCAGCTTTTGCCGATGCTTATATCGCGTACTTTAGGGGGGAAGTATGAAGACAAATCCGCGGATTTATATTGCCGGATGTGGTGGCATGCTGGGCGATGCAGTCTATCGCCGTCTCAGCAGAGATGCCGCCGTGAAGGCGACTGATATAGATCTGAACGAGCCGTGGCTGGAATATGCAGACGTGCGTGACTATCAGCAGTCACGGGAGTCGATCAGAAGCTTTGCGCCTGATGCCATTGTGAATCTTGCAGCCCTCACTGATTTGGAACTGTGCGAGCGAGATGAGGTGAATGCCTGGTTGACGAATGCGCTTGGCGCCGAAAACCTGGGCCTTATCGCGAATGAACTCGGGGTTCCGTACGTGTACATTTCGACTGCGGGAATCTTTAACGGGGAGAAGGTGTTTTATAACGACTTCGACTCGCCCGATCCGGCTTCCGTTTATGCAAAGGCGAAATATTATGGAGAGGTGTTTGTGCTGCGCCATGTGGAGAAGCCGCTCGTGCTCAGAGCAGGCTGGATGATGGGTGGAGGACTGAAGAAAGATAAGAAATTCATTCATAAGCTGTATCGCCAGATTAAAGCGGGTGCAACCGTCCTCCATGTGGTCGAAGATAAGAGCGGCACGCCTACCTATACCGAGGATTTCGCCGAAGGTCTGATGACCGTGCTGGAAAGTCGCATGTGGGGTCTTTATAACCAGGTTTGCGGCGGCTCGGGAACCCGGCTGGATGTCGCCGAGGAATTTGTGCGCCTTCTTGGAATAGAGGATAAGGTTCGGGTAGAGGCGGTGTCATCGGATTTCTTTGCGTCTGAATACTTTGCGCCCCGGCCCGCTAGTGAACAGTTGGTCAATTTGAAGCTGTCCACGCGCGGTCTCAACCGGATGCGGGATTGGAGAATCTGTTTGGCTGAGTACGTTGATGTCTTCAGGCGGGATCTCGGCCAATCCCACCCAGTAAAAGTATGCCAGGAATAGTCCGAATTAATGCCAACTCGGTAATAAGTCTGAGTTCTGGCCGTGTGTTCCGGGGTTGGATGGCCTGCGGACAAATCGTGCCCGACTTTATCAGCTTCATGCCTCCCCATATCTCGTA